>JAIFMD010000201.1 GCA_020048755.1 Spirochaetota bacterium | reverse complement strand
GCGGCCACCGCGAGGCCAAGTGGCTGGGGCGCTGCCCCGAGTGCGGCGAGTGGAACACCCTCAGGGAATGCGCCGCAACTACCCAGAAGGGTGGCGCGCTCAAGGCTACCAGGTTCTCGGTGCCGCTGGACGCCGTTGACCCGGCTGAAGGCGCACGCTCGCCGTCTGGCTCGGCGGAAGTGGACCGTGTGCTGGGCGGCGGCATCATGCGCGGCTCGAGCGTGCTGGTAGGCGGCGAACCTGGCATAGGCAAGAGCACGTTGCTGTTGCAGATCGCGGCGCTCGCGGGCGTGCAGGGGCGGGTGCTGTACATCTCCGGTGAGGAGAGCGCGGCCCAGATACGGCTCCGCGCCGACAGGCTGGGGCTCAAGCGCTCCGGGCTGGAGGTGCTGTGTACGGGGGACCTCGCGGAGGCGCTTGCCGCCCTGGACAGGCTCAAGCCAGCCCTGTTCGTCGTCGATTCGCTGCAGACACTGATGGCCGCGGACGCCGGCGCGGTGCCGGGCACGGCCAACCAGGTTAAATACTGTTCGCTGGAACTGTCTGACTGGGCGCGTGAACACGGCAGCGCATGTTTCCTGGTGGCGCATGTGACCAAGGACGGCCTGATAGCCGGGCCCAAGGCCGCGGAGCACACGGTAGACGTGGTGCTGATGTTCGAACAGAGCGAGACCGACGTGCGCTTCCTGCGCTCGGCCAAGAACCGGTTTGGTTCCACCGACGAGGTAGGACTGTTCACGATGACGGAGAAAGGTCTCGAAGAGCTTGCGGATCCGTCGACGGTGTTTCTGGTACGCAGGGAAGGCCATGCGCCAGCTGGTGCGGCTGTTGCGGCTACGTGGGAAGGCACGCGCTCCCTCCTGGTGGAGATACAGGCGCTGACGGTGCCCGGCAAGGCCTCGCTGTCGCGCGTCTATTCGGAGCGCATCGAGCCAGCCAGGGTGTCGCGCGTCGCCGCGGTGCTGGAGAAGCATGTAGGCCTGCGCCTGTCGGACCAGGACATCTACGTCAACGTGTCCGGCGGAATCAGGCTGGCGGAGCCCGGCGTGGACCTGGCCCTGGCGGCTGCCATCTATTCGGCACGCACCGGCATCGCACTGCCCGCGGGCGCCGTGCTGGCGGGGGAACTGTCGCTGGCTGGCGAGGTGCGGCCGGTGCGGCGCATGGTCGGCAGGGCCCGGGCAGCCAAGGCCATGGGGCTTGCACGCATCATCGGTCCAGCTGAAGGCAGCGCGGCAGAGCGCAAGGAATGGGAGCCGGTGGCATCGATCGGTGCCATGGTGCGCGCCTTGTTTTCGGTGCAGCCCCGGTTGCTCAGGCAGGCCAGGCGACAACGTAACCCGATTTGCCGATTGCCCCGAAGTGGCGTGTGGCCTATACTGGCTACACGTTACGGAGGCCATAGATGCAATATCCAGCAACCGGCAAGCGCCTGTTTGGAGTTTCGGTACCGGTAGGTTCCCTGAGGACCACGGGCGGGTGGCGGGTGGGGGAATATCCCGACCTGGTGCCATTTGCGCAGCTTTGCGTAAAACTGGGAGCTGGTCTGGTCCAGATACTGCCGGTCAACGATACGGGTAGTCAGAGTTCACCGTATTCGGCGCTGTCGGCGTTTGCGCTGCACCCACTGTACATCCGCGTCGCTGACCTGCCCGAGGCTGCCAAAGCGCCAAAGGCGCTGGCCGCGCTTGAGACGTTTGCCGCCGGGGCTGTTCCGGGCGAGCGCTTTCCGTATGGTACCGCCATGGACGCCAAGCTGGCCGCCCTCAGGGCCGTCTACGATGCGAGCCAGAAGGCGATCGCTGCCGACAAGGCCCTGAAAGCATTCATAACAGAACGTCCCTGGGTAAAGACCTACGCCGTGTTCAAGCGCCTCAAGGCTACGTATGGCGAACAGGCCTGGCCGCACTGGCCCGGGCACCGCGACCCTGGCAAGGCCGATATCGAGGCGCTGTGGAACGAACCTGCCGCTGCGACAGAGCAGCTGTTCCATGCCTGGACCCAGTTCCGGGCCGACGAGCAGTTTGCCCGCGCCGCCAGGGCCGTGGCCGACCTCGGGCTGGCCCTGCTCGGCGACATTCCTATCCTGATGAACGAGGACTCCGCCGACGTCTGGGCAGACCGTGCGTTCTTTGACGCCTCCAGCCGCGCTGGTGCTCCGCCCGATATGTATTCGTCCTCCGGCCAGAACTGGGGCTTTCCCATCTACGACTGGGACGAGATGGCCAAGGGTGGCTACTCCTTCTGGCGCGCGCGCATAGCGGAGGCCGACCGGTATTATTCCGCATACCGCATAGACCATGTGCTGGGCTTCTTCCGCATCTGGGCCCTGGGCAACCGGGAAGAGACCGGCAGTCTGGGCCGCTACATGCCCGGCCCACTCGTCGATCTGGACGAACTGGCCGCGCTTGGCTTCTCCCCCGACCGTGTCCGCTGGCTCTCGGAGCCCCATGTCGGCGGCTCCGAAATTTCCTCCGAGGTGGCCGCACTGGCCTTTGACAGGATAGGCAACGAGGAGCTGTTCCTCTTCAAGCGGACCATTCAGGGTGAGGCCGACATCTCGGCTCTCGGCCTGGATCACGGCACCGCGGAGTTCCTCAAGGAGCGCTGGCGTGACCGGGCCCTGCTTGCCGCCGGAGCGGGGTTGTTCGCCCCGACCTGGCTCTACCGCGAGAGCAGAGCCTGGAAAAGCCTTTCCGACGGCGAGAAACACATGCTGGAGGAGTTGTTCACCAGGCGGGCCGCTGAAGCGGAACTGGGCTGGGAGAAGCGCGGCCGCGGGCTCCTGTCCATGCTCAAGAGCGCATCGACGATGATGCCCTGTGCCGAAGATCTCGGCGCGGTACCCGACTGCGTACCAAGGGTGCTTGAGGAACTCGGCATACCCGGCCTCCGCGTGCCGCGCTGGATGCGCCAGTGGGACGAGCCGGGCCAGCCGTTCACGCCCCTGTCTGAGTACTCGGTGCTCTCAGCCTGTACGCCGAGCGTCCATGACACCTCCACGCTGCGGGGCTGGTGGGAACTTGAAGAGGGCCGCAACGAGTTTGCCGCCGCCTACTGCCCGAGCCTCAAGAAGGTCCCGGAACGCCTCGATGCGGCTACCGGGGCCGTTGTGCTCAAGGCGCTGGCCAAGGCACCGTCGCTCCTGTTCGTGGCACAACTCCAGGACCTGCTCGACCTGTCCGACAGGTTCAGGTCTGCGGATCCCGGCCTGGACCGGGTCAACGTGCCGGGCATCGTCGATGGTTTCAACTGGACCTGGCGGATGGTTCCTGTCCTTGAAACACTCGATTCCGATGCAGTATGGGTTGAAGGTACAAAAAAAGCCTGCAAGCGATGACGGTTCTGCCCCAGCGGCTTGAAAATCAACGTCTACTTGGGCACAATGGGCAGGTGAGTCACACCAGCAACAGTCCGCTTGTAGCCATCGCCGTCCGCGATCATGGGACATCCGAACGCCTCATGCGCGAACTGCGTTCCAGGATAGCGGGGGCGGAGCTTGCGACCATAGCCGGCGAGCGCGCCCTCCGGGACGCATTGTTGTCGCCAACTGCCCGCTGCCCGGATGTTCTCATTCTTGACGCCGGCCTGGCCACGCTTGTAACCGGATTCGAACTTCCTGAACTGATGCCCCTCGTTGCGGTGCTTGTAGATTCCGGATCCACGGAACCGCTGCCGGAAGTTGTATTGAACGCGGGATTCTTGCCATTGCGGCAGGGTTGCGAACCCCGTCCGTTCAGCGAGGCGGCCATATGGACCGCCGGGGCCATATCCGCCCTCGTCAAGGGACGGGACGAGAACTCAGAGAACATAGAGTACGGACGTCGCTATGAAGACTTGATGCACGCACTGCCCGACATCGTCTATGAACTGGACATAGAAGGCACCATCACGTTTGTCAACGATTCCATTTCACTGCTCGGGTACCTGCCGGCCGACCTCGTGGGCAAGCACTACTCGGTCCTCCTTCATGAAGAGGATGCTGCCGCGGTGGACCGCGACAAGGTTCTTCCCGATTTCATAGGGTACAAGACGGGGTTTGCGCTGAGCCCCAAGCTGTTCAACGAGCGCCGCGGCATAGACCGCCGCACGACCGACCTTGAGGTGCGCCTTAAGAGGAAGCCCGGTTCCACCGGTGGCACCCGCGAAGTGATAGGAAGCGTCATCGCCTACGGAGAGATTTCCTCCGTGGGCGAATACGAGCGGGGCGACAAGAGCCAGTTCAAGGGCACGGTGGGCATCATCCGCGACGTAACCCTGAGGCGCAAGTCAGAAGAGATGCTCCGCAAACTCTACCAGGCCGTTGACCAGCTTGGATCCTGCGCCTTTGTACTCAATCATGCCTTTGAGGTGGAATACGTCAATCCGGCTTTCTTCATGCTCACGGGCTTTTCGCCGCCCGAGGTCATCGGCCAGAGCGTATACCGCTTTTTCGCCTTCATGCCGGACAAGGTGGACCGCCTCTCAAGGCGAGTCCAGGATGGCTTCGAGTCAAGGGAAGAAGTGCTGGTACCACGCGCCGCTGGCGGCCAGTTCTGGGCGGATTTTACCATGGCACCGGTGAGGAGCCCTTCAGGAGCCATCACCCATGCGATAGCGATAGTCGAGGACATCAGTTCCCGCAAGTCCATGGAGGAACTGTTGCGTAACGCCAGGCGGGACGCCGAGGAAGCCAGCCGTACGAAATCCCGGTTCCTGTCCAGCATGACGCACGAACTCAAGCATACTGCAGGCACCATACTCTCCGCGGCACGAACCCTGAAAGCCGATGATGGCGAGCTCGAGTCACCTGCCACGACGATATCCGTTGGCGCCCAGGCGCTGTTCGATGCACTGAGCGGCATACTCGACTATGTACGTTCCGAAAATTCCGGTGGATCGCTGCACCTGCTGTCGTTTCCGCTGGCTTCCTTCATGGAGCGCTCCTGCGCCCGGTACAGGAATATCGCTGAAGCCAAGGGCCTCGAGTTTTTGCTCAGGGTTGAAAGCGATGAAACCGTGGAGTCGGATTCTGACCGGCTCGGGCGTGTCATAGAAATCCTGGTGGACAATGCGGTGCGATACACGGATCGAGGTTCCGTGACGGTAGATGCTGCCATCGACAGGCAGGATGGCAATGTGCCGCACCTGCTGGTCCGCATAACCGACACCGGCTCGGGGCTGGCGGTTCTTGACCAGAAAACGATCTTCAATCCTTTCCCTGTAACGGACAAAGCGGGAGGCAAGGCCGGCAGGGTCGGGGGCATAGGGCTGGCTCTGGCCAGGAATATCGTCATGGTGCTCGGAGGAGAGATACGACTGGAGAGCAGGCCCGGTACCGGCAGCGTGTTCTCGGTCATCGTCCCCGCCGCTTCCCCGGTCAAAGCGCCTGTTTCTACCAAGAGCCAGTACACCGTGCTCGTGGTCGATGACAACGAGGTCAACCTCGACTACATGAAGACGCTGATAGAGAACTGCGGTCACCGGGTACATTGCGCATCCGGAGCCGCGGAGGCGTTCCGCGTGCTCGAGACGCGATATGTTGATGCTGCCCTCCTGGATATACAGATGCCCGGTTATTCGGGCACTGAACTCGCCAAGGCGATCCGCGCCTACGCGGGACAGCGCTATTCGCCAGACATGCCGCTTTTCGCCATAACTGCGCAGGATCGCACCGCCATCGAGGATGCGGACCGCCTGTTCATGCACGTCTTTCCGAAGCCGGCCGACATGCGCCAGTTTTCTTCTGCCTTGCGCGCTGTCATGGAAGATCGCGAGACGATACCGACCCGGGACTTTTCTGAAAAGGTCGGCAACCATCCGGCGCTGCTGGCACGGACCAGGCTTGAGGTGGAATCCGCACTTTCATCACTCACGCTTGCCCTGTCCGGCAAGGGTGAGGTGCGGGTCGACATCCGTGCCGAGGCCGCCATACTCGGTTCTGCCTTGCGTCGCTTCTCCAGCAAGCCCGGCCTGGATCTTGTCACGATGTTCATCGAACACTATGCCGGGGAAGACAAAATTACTCTTGCATGCGTGCTCGAGCGGATAGGTGCAATGCTGCGCACCGCACTTGACGAAGTACAGCTGATGGTCGAAGGGACGGCGTGAACGCCCTCGTCGTTGACGACGACGCTTTGAACCGGGAGCTTCTGAGGCGCATGCTCGCACGGCTGGGTTGGCAGGTCGACGAGGCGAGGAGCGGCCGTTCCGCCATCGCGAGTTGCGGCAAGGCGAGGTACGATATGGTCTTTGTCGATGTGCTCATGCCTGGCCTGGACGGCCTTGCCACGACGAGGGCTATCAGGAACCTGTATTCCCAGGCTGGATTCCTGCCCTGCATCCTCGCAGTCACCGGCTCATTCTGCGATACCGCTACAGCGGAACTCTTTGACGGCGTGCTCTCCAAGCCGTTTGTCCTGGAAGAGCTGTCGGCTTCCATAAGCGCCGCCCCCCAGTCCAGGGACAGGCGCCAGGGTACCTGATTCAGGCTCTGGATTTCTCCAGTTTTTTTGCAGCCTTGCTCCGTATCTTCCACTTGTCACGTTCAGCCTTCCGCGCCAGCGGATTGGTTTTTGTTTCCAGGAAACGCGCCTCGGCGAGAAGCTTGAGCCAGCTCCCGTAGCGCTCTTCACTGATTGATCCATCGGCCAACCCCGCCAGGACGGCACAGCCAGGTTCGTTCTGGTGGGTGCAGTCGGAGAACCTGCAGGCGGCGGCGGCTTCTTCAATTTCAGTGAAAACACCCGCAACACTGTCGTCGCCCAGCCAGAGTTGCACCTCGCGCAGCCCGGGCGTGTCGATGATCATCGCACCGTTGCCCAGTGAAAACAGGGTCCGCGCGGTGGTGGTGTGCCTGCCGCGCTGGTCGAATTCCTTGACTGCGCCGGTGGCATTGAGCTCTGTCCCTGCCAGTGCGTTGAGCAGTGTAGACTTGCCGGAACCCGACGAACCCAGCAGCACCGAGGTCGAGCCAGGCAGAAGGAAGCGCGCCATCTGGTCCAGCCCGGCGCCTGTGAACGCGCAGACCGCAAAGGCCGGCGCGAAGGGGCAGGCCTCGCCGGCTTCAGCCACGAGTTGGTCAATTCCATCGCCCGCCAGGTCGGCCTTCGTGACGACGAGGACCGGAGCCGCGCCGGACTCAAGCGCCAGCGTTGCGTAGCGCTCCATGCGCCTCACGCTGAAATCGTTGCCGGCAGCCGTGACGATGAATACCGTGTCGATATTGGCTGCGATTACCTGCTCTGCGACTTTGTCGTAGCGGGTATCTCCCGTGGCTTTGCGCGAGAATGCCGACCGTCGCGGCAAGACAGCCTCGACAAGCACCGTCTCGTTGCTGGAGAGCCCGGGGCGGGGACGGAGTGCTACCCAGTCGCCGGTGGCGGGCCAGTCGGCTTTTTCGGCGCAATCTCCTGAAAGGTGCCCGGATGGTTTTGCCTCGAGCTCGACCAGGCCGCCCCGGCCATCCCTGGCAGCCACGAGGAACGAGCCCCGCCTGACTTCCAGGACGCGTGCTGGCTCCAGGTTTCCGGAGAGGGCTCCGGCGAAAAAATCACCCCAGCCCATTTCGACGAGCGGGTCTTTGTCTGTCATGTTCATATCGATTCCTGAGTCGTTCTTGTTGCTCATTGTCCTTGCATCCAGTGATAGTGCGGGGGTCCGTGAATGGCTGCCCGCCATCCATTGAAACCTGCATTAAGGCTACAGCTGTAACTCGGGTGGCGTCAATGAAGCGCGGGGTATTTTAAGGGTGATAAAATAAATGTAATCGAAGTTGGTTGGGCGGGGGACAGAGCTGGAAGACTATTCGTTGATGGTTTGTGGGGTCTGACCCCAGTCTGAAAAAGCCGTGCCCCTCGAGGCACGGCCGTTCAAGCTGGTCGGTTTGCTGGATTACCTGGAGAGGAAGGTCAGCGCGATGCCGCCCTTGCCCGCGCGGCCCGTACGGCCGATGCGGTGCACGTAGTCATCGTAGGAATTGGGCGTTGAGAAATTGATGACGTGGGTGATGTCCGAAACATCGATGCCGCGGGCTGCCACATCGGTGGCTACCAGGATGTTGATCTCGTCGTTCTTGAGCTTCTGCAGGGCCCGCGAGCGCTGGGCCTGGCTCTTGTCGCCATGGATCTCGTCGACCTTGAAGCCGCGGGCTGCAAGTTCGCGGCCGAGGCGCTCGACTGCTCGTTTGGTGTCGTCAAAGATAATCGTCTTGCCGCAGTCGCCCGCTATGAGCACGTCGTGCAGCTTGTCCATCTTCTCGAGGCTGCCGCCGTAGTAGACGACGTTCTGGCTGACAGAGTCGACGGTGGAACCTTCCTTGGTGGAGACGGTGACCGGGTCCTTGGAGAACTGCTCGATGAGCCTGGCGATTTTTGGTTCCATGGTGGCCGAGAAGAACAGCGACTGGCGCACCGGCGAAACCCTGCCGAGGATGCTGCTGATGTCGTTGATGAAGCCCATGTCCAGCATGCGGTCCACTTCGTCGAGTACCACAAAATTGAACAACGACAGCGGGAGCGTGCCCTGCTGGATGTGGTCCTTGATGCGGCCGGGCGTGCCGATGACGACGCGCGGATTGGTACGGAGGTCGCGGCGCTGCAGGCTCATCGATGCACCGCCTATGAGCAGCGCGCTCCGGAGTCCGCAGCCCTTGCCGAAGGAGAAGCACTCTTCCATGATCTGCTGGGCCAGTTCGCGGGTAGGGGCCATGATGATGGCGCGGTGGTCCATGTGCGTTATCAGGTCGTGGATCATCGGTATCGCAAAGGCAGCGGTCTTGCCGGTGCCGGTGTTGGCTATGCCGACGACGTCCTTGCCCTGGAGTACGAGCGGGATGGTCTGGTCCTGGATGGCCGTGGGCTTTGTGAAGCCCTTGATCACGATGTTGTCCATGATCTTCTTGTGCACGGCAAAGTCCTGGAAGCTGTTGGCCGGCACGTACTCGACCTTCTCGGTTACTCTGGCTTCCTGTATATAGCGTGACGGATGAATGAACTGCTTGGTGCGGGCTCCGGAGCCACCACGCGGTGCAAAGCCACGGCCACCCTGAGGTGCGGAGCGATTGCCGCCCTGACCGCCGGCGTAGGGCTGCCTGGGAGCGTACGAAGAGCGGTCGTCGGACGATGAGCGGCGTGAGGGAGACTGATACGAATTCCTTGATTGCATGAACCTGTTCCTGAGCGAGAAAACTATGCGTATAGAATGGTCGGTACTCGACGGGAGCGCGGGCTTGCTGGCCTTGAACGCGACGGTGTGAGTGCCGGGTACAGTTTGCGAAGGA
>JAIFMD010000025.1 GCA_020048755.1 Spirochaetota bacterium | reverse complement strand
GATGCGGGCCATCGTGCGCACTGCCTCCAGCGGATACTTCCCGAACGCCGTCTCGCCGGACAGCATCAGCGCGTCGGTGCCGTCGAATACCGCGTTGGCCACGTCGGACACCTCCGCGCGCGTCGGCCGCGGGTTCTCTATCATGGTATGCAGCATCTGAGTCGCCGTTATCACCGGCTTGCCCTTGCGCACGCAGGCCTCGATGATGGTCTTCTGTATTCCCGGCAGCCGCTCGAATGGAATCTCCACGCCCAGGTCGCCGCGCGCCACCATGGCACCGTCGGCATAGTCCAGGATCTCCGGCAGGTTGGTCACGCCCTGGATGTTCTCTATCTTGGCTATGATCTTCGCCTTGCTGCCGTAGCCGTCCAGGATGCGCCGCACCTCCAGCACGTCTTCCTTGTTGCGCACAAACGAGTGCGCCACAAAGTCGATGTCGTTGTCGGCCACGAATTTCAGGTACACGCGGTCCTTCTCCGACAGCGCCGGCATCCGCAGCGGCACCCCCGGCGCGTTGACGCTTTTGCGGTCCTTCAGGAGGCCGTCGTTGAGCACCTCGCAGAGGAGCATTCCGTTGGCCACGTTCTTCACCACCAGCTCTATCGCCCCGTCGTCGATCAGGATGCGCGACCCCACCGGCACCTCGTCGGTAAAACCCGCATACGACACCGAGAAACCCTTGCGCACCTCGTCCACCTTCGGGATGGTCACCGTCTCGCCGGCCTTCAGCACCAACGGTTCCGCCAGGCCCTTCACCCGCACCTCCGGCCCCTTGGTGTCCACCAGGATGCCTATGGTCTTTGACACCGCCCTGATGTTGGCCACCACCTTCGCAGAAGCCTCCGGTGTCTGGTGCGCCGTGTTCAGCCGCACCACGTTCATGCCCGCCTCGTACAGCGCCGTCAGGAACGCCGGGTCGCACTGAGAATCCGATATCGTCGCCACGATCTTCGTGAGTTTTGTTGAGTTCATACCCGTAAGTATGCTGAAAATCTTCTATAAAGTGAATACGGCTCTGTGAACATGGCAAGAACTTTTGCTTCTTCTTCTGGGCGCGTGCCTTCGGCACCGGGCTCTCCGCGAGTAGTACGGTCCTCGCGGCCTGCCGGCCGCTGCGGTCCGGGCTACTCGCTGCGATCCCTCGCGCGGTAGACTCACAGTGAGTAGCTTGAGATGCGGGTAGCCATAGAGGCGGGGGGCCTGAGAGGCGGGGGCTTGAGAGGCGGGGGCTTGAGAGGCGGGGACCTGAGAGGCGGGGGGATACCCCCCGAACCCCCTGCGCTGCTGCGAGTCTCGCAGCGCACCCCTTTGCTGCTGCGAGTCTCGCAGCGCATCTCGCGCAATGGTGAATCAGCTGCCTTTTTTTAGGATGCAGGTGAAATGAGCTTGTAGGGGCGTGCCTCGCTGCGGATAGCCCAGGCCATATTCGAGCAAGGCAATCACCTTTATCGAAGGCAAGCGGACGCAATAGAGGAAGAATTGAAAAGACTGTAGTCTCAAGATACCCTCATGAAAGTCCGTTGGCATCTTTGATAATAATAGCTTGAATGATTAACCAGATAGGTATACAATAATGTAAGGAAAAATGATGGACGTCGATTATCTTCCTGACTGGATTTCTCCACCAGGCGAGACCGTTCTCGATATCCTCGAAGAGCGCGGCTGGTCCCAGGCTGATCTT
Source organism: Spirochaetota bacterium (assembly GCA_020048755.1). GTDB lineage: Bacteria > Spirochaetota > Spirochaetia > Treponematales > UBA12059 > SZUA-370. The sequence continues at coordinate 6,350 of JAIFMD010000025.1, read as the reverse complement.
GCAGAGCGTACGGGTTATACCCGCAAGCATATCAATCTACTGATTAAAGGCTCAGCGAGTATCACGGAAGAGGCAGCACTCAAATTGGAGCGTGTCCTTGGAAGTACCGCCGGCTTCTGGCTGAATCGCGAAGCTCAGTACCGCGAGCTTTTAGCACGCCAGGCAGAGCTTGATGATCTGAGGCCATCTGTTTCATGGCTTACCGAGCTTCCCATCGCGGACATGGTCAATTTCGGCTGGATACAGCGTTCGAGCCAGAAAGTGCATACAGTCGCCGCCTGTCTTCAGTTTTTCGGGGTCGCCACCGTCGATGCCTGGAGAGAGCGATATGCGACCCTTGGAGTGGCGTATCGCGCTTCGCCTGCCTTTGAGAAAAAAAACGGAGCGGTCGCTGCGTGGGTGCGTCATGGTGAGGTACAAGCGGAAACTCGATCTATCGATCCTTTTAGGCGCGATGGCCTCGTTGAACTTATACCTGAATTACGTTCCCTCACCCGAGAACCTGATCCAGTCGTTTTCATTCCTAAGCTTGAAGGGCTTCTTGCATCGGTCGGTGTAGTCTTTGTGGTGGCTCCAGCCCCGAAGGGCTGCCCTGTATCAGGGCTGGCCAAGTGGCTCGGCCCGGACCGCGCCCTGGTAATGCTGAGCTTTCGATACAAGACCAACGATCATTTCTGGTTCAGCCTTTTCCACGAATTGGGACATCTTCTGCTCCATGGCAAGAAGCATCTGTTTCTTGAAGGATGGGCGGAGGGGCTGCAGCCTGAGCAAGAGGCAGCGGCGGACAGATGGGCGGCGAATTTATTGATCCCTAGCAAATGGAATAGAGATCTTTCGAGACTTGATTCTACAACACAGAGCATTTGTCATTTTGCTGATGAGCTCGGTACCGCTCCAGGAATAGTGGTTGGGCGGATGCAACATGATGGGCGTCTTGGCTGGCAAGAACTCAATGAACTCAAGATGCACTACCACTTGTCAAGAAAATAATTGTGCAATGCATTTTGTTGCAGGAAATGAGTCGGAAAGAGGTAGGGCTGTGTCACAATTCAGAGATATCTTCATAGACACGACCCCCTTCTGCTTTTGGGGTAATGATCTATCAAAGGACAACATCGCTTTCCTGAAGCAGATCGACTCCAACTACTACTTCACCATGGCTGGAAAGCTGGACGTAGTCTTTGAACAGGATCACGCCTCCGCAATCCTGATTCGCCAGCTTTATGGACAAGCGCTTGAGGGTCTCTTTGCCTTTCTCTCGGCCTATGTCCAGAGCCCTCATTATATGATTGGTTGGCTCTGCAAGTACAGAAGCGAGCTTCTCAAGTCCTGCGTATCGAAGCTAGATCAAGGCTTTCGTCTTCCTACGCTCTTCAAGGGGGAGTTTCATGGTTGGGATGATATATCAAAACAGATAAACTCATATTTCCCAGAAGGCAAGAGAGAAACCATGATTGAAAAGTACTCGCGTCTCTGGACCAAATTGGCGCAAGAATTCCTCGATGACGACTTTCAGTACGAATACAATAGCTTGAAGCATGGCAGTCGTGTTGTTCACGGAGGCGTCTCCATTTCAATCGGAATGGAACATGAGTTTGGTGTTCCTCCTCCCGATAGCGAGATGCAATCACTTGGGGGCGGCAAATACGGATCGACTTTCTATGTCGCCCAGAAAGTGGGGAGCAAAGACAAGACGGACAACTTTCTTGTCCACGAACACACGCGGAATTGGAGTCCTGAGAATTTGATAGCAAGGCTGCGTCTGATTTCCTTTTCCTTGTGCAATGTGGTGTCAGCCTGCCTCATCGCAAATGGAGAAGCCCCTGAGGAACTCCTTTTCACCAATCCTTCAAGAATTGAAGCCTTTGAAGAAGCCTTTTCGGATACACCAACGGTACTCGGGTGGCAGAGAAGATGTGGCATTTCCCCGGTGGTTGTAGCTGGCCACTTTCACGGACTACCAGATGTGAACAGAAGCTATGGAATGGCATAGATTCTCTGTAATTGGCAATGGACAGCTTACTGCCAGCCCTATTTGGAAAATGAGGAGGAATAGATGAGCACCGAACGATCACTGCTCGCATCGATACTTTTCGCTGATGTCCGGGGCTTTTCCAGGCTTAGGCGCGATGAGCTCATCGCCAAGGTTCAGGGACATATCGAGGAATTCAGGACCAGGCACCTGACACCTCAGAATAACTTTCATTATCGCACTTGGGGGGATGGGATTATCGTTTGCAGCTATGATCCTGACGACCTGCTTGAGATCTCATTGCATTTGAATGAGTGGTTTTACAATACGAACTGGCAGCGGAAGGGCTTCGATCAGCCACTCGAACTCCGCATAGGTATGCATGTCGCAAAGATCGGTGTCATAGAGGAAGCTGGCCTGGTTGTTGACATCTTTGGAAGCTCAGTCGCTACGGCAGCTCGGATTGAACCTATTGTAGAACCTGGTAGAATATATTGCTCTGCGGCTTTCAAAACCATGGTATCGGCACATGAAGGATCTTATGTCAAGTTCGTTGATCTTGGGGCTAGGCTCTTGGCTAAGGAGTTCGGTGAACTCCATCTGTATCAAGTAGAAAATGCAAGACTTTTATCACCGGCGGTGAATAGCCGGGCTTCTCCAGCGGCTCATGGTTCTTCACTTGGCGCAATCAAGATCCGGAAGGAATTTACTCAGCTGGAAAAAGAAGCCTATCTTGAGGATACTTATAAAAAGGCGCTTACCCATTTCCAAAGCTTGATGGAGGCGCTTCAACGACAAGATACTGATGTAGTCGCTCGATTGGCTAAAGTTAGAGAAGACAAATTCACTTGCCAGGTATTTGTGCGAGGGGCGAAGAGAAGCGAATGTCAAATTTGGTTGGGTGGTAGTTTCGGGAAGGGACTCTGCTACTATGAAGGGATTACGGAGAACGATAACTCAATGAATGAAGCCTTTCACTGCGAGAGCGATGGATTTCGCCTGTTTCTGAAAGGTTTTGGCATGGGCTTTTCGAGCATAGGACCATCAGAGGTTGCATCAGACATTATTGGTGAAATCCTTGGTCAGAGATTCTTAAAGACTCTTGAGAGATAGGCAGAGCAAAATTGAATAGAATCAGTGTAGGCTCAAGCGACCTCGAATCTGTAGGCTATGATGCTGCTACTCATACGTTGGAGATTCGCTTCCACTCCAATACGGTCTACCGGTATTTAGGTGTGCCTTCTTTGGTCTATCATGGGCTTATGGCTGCCTTTTCGAAGGGTAGATATTTCCAAGCCAATATTGAGGGACATTATCCCTGTCAAAGGATATTCTAGCATGACCGTTAAACCAAAACTCGAACTCACCTGGATCGGCAAAGAAACCCGCCCCCGCCTCGAACCGAGAATCCTCATCGAAGATCCCACTAAAAGTCACCATGCTACGCATCGAGTAACTGAAGACGATCTCTTCGACAACAAGCTCATCTTCGGAGATAACCTTCTCGCCCTCAAGGCACTCGAAGCTGAGTACGCTGGGAAAGTAAAATGCATCTTCATAGATCCACCGTACAATACCGGATCGGCGTTTGCACATTACGATGATGGCGTGGAGCACTCGATTTGGCTGGGTCTGATGAGGGATCGGCTGGAGCTGATAAAGAGGCTCCTTGCGGATGATGGGAGCTTATGGATCACGATCGATGACAATGAGTGCCATTATTTAAAAGTATTATGCGATGAAGTGTTCGGAAGGAAAAATTTTGTTGTCAACGTCCTATGGCAAAAGCGTACTTCTCCTGATGCGAGACTCCCGATAGGTGATGCTCATGATCATATACTTTTATATGCAAACAATAGAGAAAAATTTTCATTGAATAAACTAGGATTAACTGACGACCAGCGAAATGCATTTAAGAACCCAGACAATGACCCGAAAGGCCCATGGACATCTACTGATTTTACTGCTCAAGGTTGGCGTCCGAATCAAATGTATAAAATCACATCGCCGGGTGGTATAGTATATGAACCTCCCCAGAGTCGTTGTTGGGCGAATATTGAATCTGAATATAGAAGACTTAGGATAGAGAATCGTCTTTGGTTTGGGAAAGATAGCTCAGCAAGACCTCGGGTAAAAAATTATTTGTCAGAACACGAAGGTGTAAGAGCGTGGTCATGGTGGACAAATTCCGAAGTGGGTCACAATCAAGAAGCAAAGAAAGAGATAATTGAGTTGTTTGGAGCGGATACCTTTGATACACCAAAACCTGAACGATTACTATATCGAGTATTACAACTTGCCACCAACCCCGGCGATCTCGTTCTCGACTCCTTCGCCGGTTCCGGCACGACCGGAGCTATCGCCCAAAAAATGGGTCGTCGCTGGATCATGGTAGAGCTCGGCGAGCATTGCCACACCCACATAATCCCGCGCATCAAGAAAGTCATCGATGGCCAGGATCCTGGTGGCATTACCGAAGCGGTAGGCTGGAAGGGTGGCGGCGGCTTTAGGTATTACAAGCTTGCGCCCTCACTCCTCGAAAAGGATAAGTGGGGCAACTGGGTCATCAACAAAGAGTACAACGCCGCCATGCTTGCCGAGGCGCTCTGCAAGCTCGAAGGCTTCACCTATGCTCCGTCGGAGACCGAGTATTACATCCACGGCCACTCGACGGAGACTGACTACATCTGGGTAACGACGCAGAATCTCGGTCATGAACAGCTGGCGGCTTAAGTGAAAACGTTGGATCGAACAGGACACTCCTTGTTCTCTGTTCAGCCTATCGCGCCGATGTTCACCAGTTCCCCAACCTCACCGTCAAGAAGATCCCGAATGCAGTCCTCTCCAAGTGCGAGTGGGGACACGACGACTATAGCCTCCAGGTGGAGAACCTGCCCTCGGCGCTCAAGCCCAAGGTGGAGCAGCCGGACCTATTCGGAGGCGACGCATGAGCGACGCAACACCCATGTTCTCAGAGCAGGATCAACTATTTGCCTCCTTGCTTGATCGTTTGCGCAATGGGGACGAGTGTCACAACCTTGAGGCAAAGCGCGGGTCGGCAATTGATACAAGCATCATGGAAACCGTCTGTGCCTACTGTAACGAGCCAGGAATGGGTGGTGGTTGCATTGTGCTGGGTGTAGCTCGGAGTGAAGACCAGCTTTTCCCTGATTACGAAGTGGTTGGGTTGAACGATCCAGACAAGATCCAGACGGACCTGGCAAGTCAATGCGCGGATCGTTTCAATATCGCCATTCGCCCGCGTATCTGGAAAGTCTCTTCGGGAGGCAAGAACGTAATCATCGCTGAGATTCCCGAGGCACAGACTACTGAAAAGCCGGTATTCTTTAAAAACAAAGGTTTGCCTAAAGGAGCATTCAGGCGAATCGGTTCAAGCGATCAAACGTGCACTGAAGATGACATCTCGGTGCTGTACCAAGGCCGAGGGCACAAGGCTTATGAGGACGCGGTTCTTGAGGATATGTCCATCGAACTTGATTTCTCCGAAGAAGCATTACAGAGTTATCGCCAGCGAAGGGAACGGATCAACCCTGCAGCTCCGGAAATAGCATGGAGCAGGGAAGAGCTTCTGTTCGCCCTCGGGGCGGCGATCCGGCAAAAAGATGGCTCGTATTCGCCTGCGATCTGCGGCCTCCTCTGCTTTGGCAAGGATTCCGCCTTGCGCAGGCTCGCGCCCATGGTACGGGTGGATTATATCCGCGTCCCTGGACGGACATGGATTGAAAATCCGGATACTCGTTTTGAAACCATGGAGCTTCGTGGTCCCTTGCTGACCCTTATTCCGCGTGTTATAGCCGCTATCCTTGACGATCTGCCACGGGGTTTTTCGCTGGAGGATGGAGTCTATCGAAAGGATATTCCACTGGTGCCAGACGCTGTCATTCGCGAGGCTGTGGTCAACGCCCTTATGCATCGTAATTATCGGACAAAACAACCAGTCCAGATCATCCGATACAGCAACCGATTGGAGATCCGGAATCCCGGATGCTCTTTGAAGCCGGATGATCAACTTGGCGAAGCGGGCTCGGTCAACCGGAACGAGAAGGTAGCTGCCATCCTGCATGAGTGCAATCTGGCTGAGACCAAGGGATCGGGTATCCGCGTCATGCAAGAGATGATGGAACGGGCAAATTTGTCGAGCCCTTATTTCGAGTCCAGTAGGGACGCGGACAGCTTCGTGCTGACTCTGCTCACGCATCACTTCATGGATGAGAGCGACATAGCCTGGCTTTCACTGTTCAAACACCACCAACTGAGCCCCGACGAGGCCAAGGCCCTGGTTTTCCTGAAAGAATTCGGGGCCATCAGCAATGCGGCATATCGAGACATCAATAAAGTCGATACATTGCACGCCTCC
>JAIFMD010000124.1 GCA_020048755.1 Spirochaetota bacterium | reverse complement strand
CGTGGTTCGTCTTTTCGTAAATACTTACGAGCCAATACCAGTGAAACGAGCCGTATAGACAATGACAGATTTCTGGAACGGCATCCCGGACATTCCGGCGAGGCTGGACGCGGTTCGCGCGCGTATGAAGCTGGTAGTAGGTTCTGACCGCTTTCCACTCGCCCATGCGGTTGAGCGACTCATCGACGCAAATGGCAAGATGCTCAGGCCTGCTTTCCTCATCATGGCGGGACGCTTTGGCAAGCGGCCCAAGGATCTGACCGATCTGGCCGCAGCCATCGAGCTTCTGCACATCGCTACCCTGATACACGATGACGTGATTGACGAAGCGGATACAAGGCGCGGTGTCCCTACGCTCCATGCCCTGTATGGGCACAAGGACGCCGTGCTTTCTGGCGACTGGCTGTTCTCCCGCTGCTTCCGGCTCGCTTCTGAAAGCTCCAGCCCGCAGAATGCACGTCTGCTGGCCGCCCTCATAGGTGCGCTCTGCTCCGAGGAGATCCATCAGGACCTGGAACGCTTTGCATGGCCTGTAAGCCAGCGCAACTATCTCCGCAAGATCGCAGGTAAAACCGCCGCGCTTTTTTCACTTGCCCTTCGTGCCGGTGCTGTTGAGACGAAGACCTCGATTTCCAACATAGCGACCCTTACCCGCGCAGGCTATGCCACCGGGATGGCTTTCCAGATCATGGACGATGTGCTCGATTACGAGTCCAGTTCGGGGGCAATGCGCAAGCCGGTAGCCAAGGATGTCCGCGAGGGTCTGTGCACCTTGCCCCTCATACTGGCCATGCGTGCAGCTCCAACACAGATAAAACCCTTGCTGGGATCGAGCAAACCTGGAGATGATGCCATAGAATCAATAGTGGCCCTGGTTCGGGATTCTGGTGCCCTCGATGGCTCCAGGGCTATCGCGTCACACTATACCGACCGGGCCATGCTTGAAATTTCCCGGTTGCCTAAAGGTTCCGCCCGCGATGACCTCCACGCAACGGTAGAACGACTCCTGCTCCGAAAATTCTGAGGTTGCACATGCTCACCTATATTCTTGCTGGCCTTGCACTGTCGATGGATGCGTTTGCCGTATCGGTTTCCAGTGGCATGTGTGTATCGGGCCTTACGTTTGCATATGCAGTGCGCACGGCTTTTGCCTTTGGCCTGTTTCAGTTCCTCATGCCGCTGGCGGGTTATGCCGCGGGCACGACCTTTGCCGCTGCAATAGAGTCGTGGGACCACTGGCTTGCGTTTGTACTTCTGGCGGTTGTTGGCGGAAAAATGGTGTTCGAGTCGTTCAGTGTGCAGGATCCTGCTACCTGTTCAGATGACGAACGGCACAAACTGAACGTGCTTGACCTGCGCGTGCTTCTGGTTCTGTCCATCGCAACGAGCATAGACGCCCTGGCAGTCGGAATAAGCTACAGCATCATCCGGGCACCCATCTGGATGGCTTCGTCGATCATCGGGCTCATAACCTTCGTGCTGTGCTTTCTGGGTTGCGAATTCGGCAAACGCATAGGTTCCCGCCTTGAACGCTGGGCCGAACTGGCCGGCGGCATCACCCTGGTAGGCATAGGCCTGAAAATCCTCCTCGACCACCTGTTAGCCTGAAATACGAAGAAAATAGCACAGAGCTCCATAGATCAGGCTAGATAGGACAAGAATTTTGCACAGAGACACAGAGAAGATGAGTAATATGAATAAGGGGAGATGAGCCAGGAAAAGAAGTATAAATCTTCTATCTTTTCCCGACTCTCTCTCTTTTATTCACTTTTCTGACCTTTCTTTCTTCTCATCTTCTCTGTGTCTCATTGCCCAAATTTCCTATCCTAATCTCCTACTTTCATTGTCAGGAAAGGCCGATGATGCGGCCGGTGTCGGTGTCTATGTCCATGCCCATGTAACCGGGTTTGCTGGACAGGCCTGGCATGGTGTTTATCTCGCCAGACAGCGGGTAGATGAACCCGGCTCCTGCCGCGATCCGGACGTCAGCAATCGGGAAGGTAAAGCCCTTTGGCGCACCTTTGAGCGCCGGGTCGTGCGAGAGTGAGTACTGGGTCTTGGCCATGCAGATGGGCAGACTGTCATATCCCAGTTCGCTGAATTTCTCGATCGACTTGTCGGCTTCAGGCGAATACGAGATGTGCTCCGCACCATAGACTTCACGGGCAATGCGCTCGATCTTTTCTTTGATTGACAGTTCGAGTGGGTAGAACGGCTCGACATGGCTTGGCATGTTGGCTGCCTTGACGACAGCTTCTGCAAGCGCTTTTGCACCATCGCCACCTTCAGCCCAGTTCTTCGTGACAACGGCATCAACGGCACCGGCCTTGATAGCGGCTTCCTTGATGATGTTCCACTCCGCTTCTGTGTCAGTCGGGAACGCGTTGATGGCAACGACCGCGGGAACACCGAATTTTTTGACAATGCCCAGATGTGCCAGCAGGTTGCAGAGGCCCTTCCTGACGAGTTCCTGGTCTTCCGCTATATACTCCTTAGCCAGAGGTTTCCCCGGGGATACCTTGGGGCCGCCGCCGTGCATCTTGAGGGCGCGGACGGTGGCCACGATGACGACCGCATCCGGGAATATGCCCGAAGTCCGGCACTTGATGTCAACGAATTTCTCGAAGCCCATGTCCGCCCCGAATCCGCTCTCCGTGACGACATAGTCGCCTATCTTTGTAGCGATGAGGTCGGCAATTACCGACGAGTTACCGTGGGCTATGTTGGCGAACGGGCCTGCATGCACGAACGCGAGCTGCTCTTCCAGGGTCTGCAGGATGTTTGGCTTGATGGCATCCTTGAGCAGTATCGTCATGGCACCGGCTACACCGAGATCCTCCGTGGTGACTGCCTTGCCCTTCTTGTCTATGGCCAGGATTATCTTGCCCATGCGCTGCCTCAGGTCCTTGAGGTCCTTGGAGAGTGCAAGGATGGCCATCACTTCGCTTGCTACTGAAATGTCGAAGCCGCTCTGGCGGAGCGGGCCGTTGTCAACGCCGCCGACACCCAGAAGGATGTTGCGCAGCGGCCTGTCGTTCATGTCAACGACGCGGCGCCACATGACCTGGTACTGGTCTATGTCGAGCTTTGTCATGCCTTGCTTGGCGAAGAATGCCTCTGACCAGCGGCTCTCGTGGAACATTCTGGCGTCCAGCGCTGTGGCGCAGAGGTTGTGGGCCGCGGAGACTGCGTGGATGTCACCGGTGAGGTGCAGGTTGAAGTCTTCCATGGGAACTATCTGGCTGTAGCCACCGCCCGCCGCACCACCCTTGATGCCGAAGGTCGGCCCCATGGAGGGCTGCCTGATTGCCGCTATGGCCTTGAGGCCGAGCCTGCCGAGGCCCTGGGTAAGGCCGACGGTCGTCGTTGTCTTGCCTTCGCCGAGCGGCGTGGGGCTGATGGCCGTGACGTCTATGTATTTTGCGCGTTTTGGCTTGTTTTCAATCTCTTTGAGGAATTCAAGGCGGACCTTGGCCTTGTACTTGCCAAAATGGTCGATATGCTCATCGCTGATCCCATGTTGTTCGGCAATCTGGACGATAGGCCTGATGACCGCAGCCTGTGCTATTTCAATATCGCTCGGAACGGGTTTCTTTCTCTCGATGGACATGGAGCCTCCTTGTTTGCTGGGCAGGGCATTGCCCCTGCCTGTCTGCTCATGGTAGCGCCAGATCTTCATGCGGTCAAACTAATATATGAAAGTTGCGGCGTTGACGCTTCCGGGACTGCCGTATACGATGCTTTTATGAACCAATACCGTATCGAAGGTGGCCACCCGCTCAAGGGGCGCATACGCGCGAGCGGCAACAAGAATGCTGCCCTGCCGTGCATAGCGGCGGCCCTCCTGTCCGAGGAAGCCGTGATCCTCAGGAATATCCCGGAAATAGAAGACGTACTCGTGATGCTCGATATTTGCCGTGCACTTGGTGCAACCGTCGATAGGATAGACGGCAATGCCTGGAAGATTGAAAGTGCAGGCGTCAAGGCAGCCGATGTTCCCGCAAACCTGGCTGCAAAAGTACGGGCATCGATCCTGTTCGCGGGACCGCTCCTCGCCAGGTTTGGCAAGGTAACGCTGCCACCTCCCGGCGGTGACGTCATCGGGCGCAGGCGCCTGGATACGCATTTCCTGGCGCTCGAGGAACTTGGCGCGCGCATCGAGGTGGATGGAGCCTTCCAGTTTTCAGCGAACAAACTCAAGGGAGCGGATCTCTTCCTCGACGAGGCCTCGGTAACTGCCACTGAAAACGCCTTGATGGCCGCCGCGCTGGCTGAAGGGCGAACGGTAATCCGCAATGCCGCGAGCGAACCTCATGTGCAGGATGTCTGCAGACTCCTCAACGCCATGGGCGGGTCGGTTTCCGGCATAGGTTCGAACATCCTGACCATTGAAGGTGTCCAGACTCTTCATGGCGCTGATTTCTCCATAGGTCCCGACTTCATGGAAATCGGCTCGTTTATTGGCCTGGCTGCAGTGACGCACGGTGACATTGTCATAGAAGGCGTCGTTCCCGATGACCTGCGCATGATGAAACTGGCCTTCGGGCGCCTCGGGATAAGCTGGAGCCTGGACGGCGATGAACTTGCGGTACATTCAGGGCAACTGATGCGCGTCGTTCCCGATCTCGGTGGTCAGATTCCCAAGATCGATGATGCTCCCTGGCCGGGCTTTCCGCCAGACCTTACCTCCATCATGACCGTAGTGGCCACACAGGCTGAAGGCACCGTGCTTATCCACGAGAAGATGTTCGAGTCGCGGATGTTCTGGGTGGATAAACTCATAGGCATGGGCGCGCGTATCGTGCTCTGCGACCCCCACCGCGCGGTAGTCTCGGGGCCTGCGCGCTTGCGGGGCGATTCACTGACCTCCCCGGATGTGCGGGCGGGCATGGCGCTGGTAATCGCGGCCCTCTGCGCCGAGGGAACCAGCATCATCAAGAATGTCTACCAGATAGAGCGTGGCTACGAACATCTCACCGAGCGGTTGCATGCCCTCGGAGCCAGGATTTACAGGGAAGACGCCTGACCGCCTACTCGCCGGAGTGGCCTGCAATGCGGGCCGCAATGAACAAGCTGGAGAATACGCACAGCCCGAGGAATCCGAACCAGGCAGGCAGGAAAATTCCGCTGGGTATCCATGTGGCAAAAGCCTTGCCGGCAATGTCTGCGACAGTAGCTGCGACGCGGAGCGGTGGCAGGGCCAGAGCGACCAGCAGTGGCGCGGTAAGGTACTTCATCGCGACGCTGACTGGCTCCATTGGCTTGAACCGTACGCCCATGCCGGCTCCTATCAAGACGAGCATCAAAACAGCGAACGGGTAGCCCGCACGTTTTGACAGTTCTGCCAGCAAAGGCCGGGTTTCAATCCCCAGACGGCGCGCGTCATCCATACCCGTCGCAAGCAATGCTATCGGAATGTCCTCGGGCGTTCCCGACAGGCGCAGTGCCGAAGCCGCATCCTCCTGGGAGAAGGGCACTACGATGGCGAAGCCGGGATCTATACCAGCTGTGTCGGTGCGACTCTGCACGTGCGGGCCAGGTTCGTATTCGGGTTCCCATACGGTGTCGGGGTTGAATCTGTCCACAGCCCTGAGTATCAATGTCGTACCGTGCAACCGCGCGTAGGGGGCCTTCACGTGAAGGGGTGAGGCTCCGGAGAGGTCCAGGGTAAGCCCGCGGAAGTAGACCGCTTCCTGGGAGTTGGCGGCACGTTCTGCAGTTATGGTCGCCGCCCAGGCGCCGGATTCCGAGATCGTGAATGTTATGGCGCGCTCGTCGGAGCTTGAAAAAGCCTTGATGTCCTCTTCTATGAAGAAGGCTATCGATGAGAGCCCTTCTGCGCTCCGGGCCAGATAGACCGCGACATCTTCGTCGTCCGCATTGATGGATTCCAGTTCAATAAAGATCCTGTATGCCTGCAGAAAATCTTGTTCCTGGAATCGTTCATAGCCTTCTAGCTTTCGAGTGTAGTAGGCTGCCGCTGCATCAGTTTCGGCTGTAGGTCCCGTGCGTTGCAGGTCACGCCAGGTTTCTTCTACGAGTCGTTGTACTTCAGGCCGTTTTGAATACACAGCAGCAGAGCGCTTGGCGAGGTAGTGTGCATCGAAGGTCCGGCCTTCAGTCCTGGCTTCAAGCGCTTCCAGATAGAAGCGGTTGCCGGTTTTCCAGGCGACTTCATCCATGGGTGCGGGAGTCTGCGTCTGCGGAAGGGCATTTTCCAGGGCTGATGCCTTGATTCCTGCAGATTTTACCCTGTCATTGAGGGCCACGTAGCTTTCGTCACGAATATCGATAGCGGCGCAGTCGAGCAGGAATTTTTCCGCATCATCCAGCCGGTTGTCTTGCAGTGCTTCAGCGGCCAGGCGCAGTGAACTGGCAAAGAGCTGGCTCTGGCTCTCGTAACGGTTTTTGCGCTCCTCGAGCCCCGGTACGACAAGCAGGTAGAATATGGAGACTATTGCCGCGAGCGTAAACGCGGGCAACATGATCCTGTAGGCTGCTCCGGAAAAGCCGTCCCGCGCCTCTGATGATTCCATTGCCAGAGCTGACGCAACAAGCAGGATGGCTGGAGCCCAGGCGGCTACATACAACAAGGCCTTTGTTGTTTCCCATGAAAGCGCGAATTTGAACAATACGCCGGACTTGCCGATTGAAACCAGTGCGATGAAAAATCCGGCAATAAAAGCCAGAGCAAAAAGCGCTGAGGCCACCATCATGAATCCAGGTTTTTTCTCAGGCATCGCGCCGCCCTCCGGCAGGTTTCCTCGCAATGAGGACGTCCAGGAGGAAGAGTGCCAGGCCGCTTGCCCCCGTGAGGATGGCTGTGGTCATGAGCCGGGGTATGTTGAATCCAACAAGCGTGAACAGCACATCTGCAGGGCCTGAAAGGTACAGGGAGAACACGTAGAGGGCGGCAATGGCACCTCCCGGGGCTACGAAAGCTCCCAGCAGGGGCCGGCTTCTTGAAAGTCTGGTAAGCCCCCAGAACGTGGCAGCGAAAAAGGCGAAGGCAGCCAGTCCGGCGGAAAATTCCGGCCAGGGTGCGTTTGCTACCTCGGACATCCAGGATCCTATGAGCCGATACTCTGCTGGCAATGCCGCGATGCCCTGCGCGGAAGGTACGTCGACATACCGTAAGATGGCGGCAGTTGCGGTGAGTGTAAAGGTCGTCAGGAATAGTATGATGCCGTAGCCCTTGAAACGGGACGATGTTGTACGGTTCAGATTGAAAAATGTCATGAACGAGGCAACTATCACCGCGAGGGGAACTGTTGCGAGGCTGATGCCATACAGGGTCTCCATCAAATTCTTCGAACCGTTTTCCATCAAGGAATTGGTGATGAAAACAGCTGATACACATAGTATCGAACCCATGAAGGTGATGAGGAACCTGAGGGAAGAGGTGGCCAAATTTTTCATCGTCAAAAATGTAGCATGCGCTATGGCGCTTGACAAGCTGAATGGAGCGATTCTGGTATTCAAGCAAGTATACACACAGGTTATCCACAAGAGCTCGACAAAAATGGTTGTACGTTTTTTTGAGCTTTTGGAGCTTCAGCCTGGCGGTGTTTGAGCTAATTCTATATTGAAAAATATAAATCTATATCTAGTAAGCACATATTTGAGTTCCTGCTTTATGCATGAAATATGATACAGCTCTGTGCGTTTTATTATACGAGTATATTGGTTTATTAAATTTTCGGCACAAACTATGAACAGGTTATCCACAAGCAACGTTCCTGGTGGCTCGTGCGGTTTTGTCAAGCATCAAGTCGATAGGCGCCATGTGCACAATGGAGCCTGTCTGCCACGGTTCCAGCTCCCGCTGATCGTAGAGCCGCGCGCAGCCGTGCTATCCTCATGTCGATCGAGCGGCTGGATTTTGTTTGTTCTCCAACCAGTGAAGCTATGGCCATTCTAGGTACCGCGTGCCCGGTATTGTTTGCCAGAAGCAGTAAAATACTGTATGCAGCATCACTCAGCTGGATTTCAGCGGCAGGGCCTATCAGGCTGTGGCCGGTAAGTATCAAGCCATCATCATTGAATGCAAGGTACGTGCGGGTATGGCTGGCAATGCGCGCATGGAGTTCGTCTTCGGTCCAGGGTTCCCGGATAAAATCCGAACAGCCAGCCTCAAAGCAGGCTTCTGCCAGTCTGGCGGTGCCGCTTGCTATAAGTGGTACTTGTTTTGTCAGGGGCGGATACTCAAGGAATCTGAGCGCCGGAACGACGACAGCGTCAAAGCCTGCCGGTTTCAGGGCATCAGCGAGTGAAGCACAAAAGAAAAGGGAGAACGGTCTGTCGTTCCCCCTCGTCTGTATCGATGCCGTATACTCCTCTTCGTTGCCAACGAAGAGGATCCTCACGTCAGACTTGCCCTGTGGTTTCTGACCCGCCCGAGCCTATCATCTTGCGCTTGAGTTCCTCGAGGAGGAGGTCCGCTCCTGCTCCGGATGATTCCAGTTTGGCGAATTCCTTATCCAGTGAGGCCGATTGGGAAAGGTCCGCCAGTTCGACCTGCGCATCGGCCCGGGCTTCCAGTTCGTCCACTTTCTTGGCCATGCGGTCAAAGGTCTCGAATGCGCTGGTGTTGCCGGAAACACTGGCAAGCGTCTTCTGTATTTTTTCCTGCGCTTCAGCACGCTTGGCCCGCGCAATGAGTATGTTCTTTTTGCGCGAGGCTTCATCTATCTTGTTCTGGAGTTGCCTGAGGGTGTCCTTGAGCTTTTCTACTGAAGCCTTCTGGGCTTCCCACTGGGGTTTGAGCTGAAGGTAGTATGTTTCAGCTTCCTGCTTGCGGACAAGTGCTTCCTTGGCCAGGTCGTCCCGGCTTGCCTTTACGGCGATGACGGCCTTGCGCTCCCAGTCCTCAGAAAGCCGCTTCTGCTCGGTCAGTTCGCGTTCCAGCTTCTTCTCATCGGCAATCGCCATTGCGACAGCCTTTTTTGATTCTATCATCTGCTGGTTCATGTCGATGACCAGCTGATTGAGCATCTTTTCCGGATTTTCGGCTTTGTTGATCATGTCATTGATATTTGACGATATGACCGTCTTCATCCTGTCGAATATTCCCATGGTCGTAAGCCTCCTGAAGGTCAGCCCCGGAACGCGCCGAGGACGCCATAATGCCTGGAAAGTGCCAGGCCGATGGAATCGAGAGCCGCTTCGAATTCAGGTTTGTCCATTGTCCCGTATTCGAGCGTGTCGATGAGTACTATGTCATCGCCGTCAAGTCCGTAAGCCCCGTGGACCATATCCGTTCCATTGAGCCTGAGGAGTTTTTCAAACAGTTCGGCTCGTTTGGTTGAAGGAACCGGCATGACCTTGGCGCGCATGAGGACTATGGGTTCGTCCAATGTTATCGTGATGCCAGGCAAACCCTTTGCCTGATCATCGATGAAAAATGCTGTCGGGGATACTTCCTGATATGAAACATCGAGATCCATCAGATAGGATTCTACCTTGGTCATGCCTGCCATTGGATCCTCCTCAAGAGGGACAGGGGATTGCCCGGATGGTTGCCGGGTTTATCCCAGGAAGACTTGGCCTGAATTGTCTATGGCCAAAATTGTTTTGCACTCGGAACAGCGGAACCGTCCCGGTTTTGCTGCCTTCAATTTTTTGGTGCATATGGGGCACGAGAAAATCTTGGGGAACATTGACTGGGAACTGCTCTGGGATCCCTGATGGAAGTACGCAATGGCTTCCTCGAGGTTGTCCTTGATATTGAAGAATTGCGAAAAGCCGAGGAGCTGGAACACCTCATAGACCTTGGGCTGTATCTCAAGCAGCACTATATCACCAGACCGTGGTTTTACAGCCTTGAGAAACGCGGTGAATGACCCTATACCCGTCGACGAGACATAGTTGAGGCCACCGCAATTGAATATGAGACGGGAAAAGCCAGCATCGATGGCCTTGCCTACACGTTTTTGGAAGAAATTTGAATTGTACGTATCAATATAACCTGTAAGAAACAGGGCCAGACACGTGTCATCGATTTTTTGAAGCCGTATTTTTAGGCTATCGTCCTTTTCATCATCGAAACCAAGAACGATATCATTATTTGGCATGGTACTCCTCTTCCATCGTGAGGTCATTTCTAAAGCTATCGGTCGATTCTATGACGATCATAGAGCGTCGTCAATGCCTTGTCAAATTGATACTGACCAGGATCAGCTATCTATATGTAAAAAAAACAACCATTCGACATAATTTTCGGCTATTACGGTCGCTTTTGTTAGTCCTAAAAAAAAGGATGCCCGGATTACAAGGAATACAACCCCCTGTCGGCCACTAATACTGAACCGTTGGCGAGGTCCATGCCTCCTGAAACCAGATACCCGGCAAGCGACGCGATTTCCTGGGCGGGGATGAGGCCCCCGCGGGGAGAAACGGCAGAGAGCCTGGTGCGCATCTGATTGTCGAGGTACTCCGTGTCGACGAATCCGGGGCAGAGGACGGCGCATGATACGCCACGCGGGCCGAATTCTACCGCGATTGACTTTGCAAGCACCCCGAGTCCGGTTTTTGCCGCGGCATAGGCGGCGTTGGACTTGAAACCACGAACGGCGTCTGTCCTCGTGCCTCCAAACAGCAGGATGCGTCCCGATCCTCTACCCGCCATAGCCTTGGCTGCTTCCGTGGCCAGCATGCCAGGCAGGGCCAGGCATGCGTACGCTGTCAACCGCCAGTCGTCAGGCGTTGTCTCTGCCAGCGGCTTGTATACGAAGGGACCATACGCCAGAACGACGATGTCGCTCGTCCGCGCCGCGTCGAAGAGGGCCTCCGGTACGTCACCTCCGGCCAGATCCGCGCATATCGTCGAAACAACTACACCGCGTGCACGGAACAGTGACGCTTTGGCCTCGGTTCTGGCTGGGTTGCGGCCGTGCATGACCAGGCTCGCCCCGCCAGCGGCCAGCGCTTCTGCAATGGCGTACCCTATGCCTCCAGTAGATCCTACGACGAGGGCCTTC
The DNA here is from genome assembly GCA_020048755.1 of Spirochaetota bacterium. GTDB lineage: Bacteria > Spirochaetota > Spirochaetia > Treponematales > UBA12059 > SZUA-370. Next base: position 13,529 of record JAIFMD010000124.1, on the reverse strand, counting down.
AATCCGGAAAAGTCTGACCGCAAGGGGGCCTCTGTATTGTTCGTCATTGCGGCATCTACTATAGTCGCCTCGTCGATCCGCGTAAACAGCGGATTTGGTCAGCCGCGGAATGGAGTGTCGCATGGATAACGAGACAGGGCTTCAGGGTATCGCCGTAACGCTCTGCCGGGTTGAAGGCTCGATGAACGTCGGTGCGGCCTGCCGCGCCATGAAGGCCATGGGCATAACCAGGCTGGTGCTGGCGGATTGCCCCCTGTATGACGAGGTCGAGGTGCGGACCCATGCACTGCTCGCCTTCGACGTGTACGAGGCGGCCGAACGCCATTCCACGCTCCGTGAGGCCTTGTCCGGGTTCAGCCTGGCGGCCGGTTTTACGCGGCGCACCGGGCAGAAGCGCAAGGAGAACCTGGCGGTAGAGGCGTTTGCCGCCGCGCTGGCAGAACGGGCGGGGGTGGCGACTGCCCTCGTTTTCGGTAATGAGCGGGATGGGTTGTCTGACGCAGAACTGGCACTCTGCGATGAAGCGGTCGGGATAGCGAGTTCGAGCCTTTTTCCATCCCTGAATCTGTCGCATGCTGTGCAGATAGCCTGCTGGGAACTCCGGAAGAGCCTGAGCCAGGCCCGACCTGCCGAAGGCCGGACGCCTGCGCCTAGATCTTCTACCGAGCGTACCGTGCTTCAGATCGCGGATACTCTCCATACGGCTGGTTTCTACAAGATTGCAGGCAGGCCGGAGGCTGAAACCTTCCTCCGGAGCATTGCGGCCCGCGCGGCCCTCTCGGAAACGGAACTGGAGCGCTTTGCATCGCTCTTCATAAAGCTTGGGGCGTTGTCCTCGAGTCGAGCTTGACCTCTGCTCGAGACGATAGTAGGCTTGGCGACGGGTTCGCTTACCGCGGCTCGATGGAGGACGACATGAAAAGAATGTTCTGTGCGGTGGCTCTGGCCTTCGCGTTCGTCACCGCGGCCGCCGCGCAAGGCGCGCCTATCGGTGATGCTACCTTCGTCGGCCGTATCGACCTGACGGTCGGCATTGCCAGGCTGGCGGAAATAGCCCGTACCGACGACTCCCGCGCGCTGGCGGCCATATCCGGTGATGCCGCCCTGTTGCTCTTCGGCACGCTCTCGAAACCCGTGGTGCAAAGCGAAGAACCATTCCGGGCTGTGGTTGAATTCCTCGAAGGCGAGTGGATAGGAACGTCGAAGCTGGTGCTCCATCGTGTATTTCTGGTATTCAGCGGAGAAAAGTACCGCGAATTTCTTGACGGCGCTTCGGGCAAGCGTACGGTGGTGATAGCCCGCAACGCGAGCATCGGCACGAGCAAGGATGGAGCCAGTGACGTCTACATGGACGTCGTCTCCGTAAGGCCGATATTTTGATCAGAAGAGAGAGAGTTGCCAGCTTTTGCTGGCGCTGGTTATCTCTATGTCGGCGTGCGTAATCTCGTCACTGCTGCCTGACATGACGGTAGCCCTCCGGACGACATTGCGAAGCTCCCTGACGTTTCCTGGCCAGTCCCAGTCCATCAGTCTGGCGACAGCCTTGCCCGTCACTTGCTTTCCCGGGCTGAATTCCTGCAGGAAGGCCTGAACCAGTGCGGGGATGTCCTGTTTGTGCTCGCGCAAGGCCGGCATCTCCAGCACGAGCGTATCGATGCGATGCAGCAACTCGGGCCTGAACCGCTTGCGGTCGCCGAATAGCGGGGCGTTGGTGGCCGAGAGCAAGCGTATATTATACGGAATCTGGTCCACCGATCCTACTCGTGATCCGGAACTGGATTCCAGTGCGCGCAGGAATTTTGCCTGCACCGAAAGCGAAAGTTCACCAATCTCGTCCAGGAACACGGTGCCTCCATGGGCTGACTCGAAGGTTCCCTTTTTCTCAACGGCATCGGTGTAGGCACCCTTGACCGTTCCGAACAAGGTACTTTCTGCCAGTGATTCCGGCAGCGACGCGCAGTCTACAGGCAGGAATTTACCGTGGCAGCGCAGTGAAGCGCTGTGGATGGCTGCTGCAGCGAGTTCCTTGCCCGTGCCGCTTTCCCCGAGTATGAGTACCGGGGCGTCGCTTCTTGCATAGAGAGCAATACGGTGGGCGATGTTCCTGAGCGCGGGGCAGTCTCCTATGAGCCTGCGGTTGGCCTGGGCGAGCATTGTGCCTGGCTTTCTGGCTCGTGGAACGGTAGCTGGCGATTCTGCAACAGATTCAGCAGCCGCGAGCCTGATGACCGAGTACAGTGATTCAGCCCTGTATGGCTTTTCGAGGTAGTGGCAGGCTTCAGACCTTTCCGCGCGGCTGGCGGCAGCATCAGATCTGGCCGAGCAGACTACGCCGGCTTTTGGTTCTATTGACGCGGCAATACCCGCGGGATCGTGGATGCCATCGACGAGGGTGCTTTCCATATCGAGGACTATTGCGGTCGGCCTGCTGGCCATGGTCAGACTTGATGCCTCGGAAAGCGAGGCACAGCTTAAGACCCTGTAGCGGTTCGCCAGCAGTGTTTCCATCGCGGTGCGGTCGTCGTCGTGTCGGTCTATTATCAAAATGGTTTTCATACATCCAAATTTTAGCCATTGCAAAGGGTTGTCAATGATCTGTAAGTGATTATTGCCATCGATTGCGGGTCTGGTATTCATGATGGATAGTTGCGCGTTGGCCTTCAATCAAGTACTGTATGATGGTGTTTGCTCGATTCTGAATGTTATGGAGAGGCGCGATGGCAGGCAATGAGCTGGTCGTAGATGTAGCGAAGATTAAAAAGGCTGCGCATAGCGCCATACCTTTGACTATAACGACATATACGCTTCCACACGAGATTGAAGTGTATATAGAAGAAGTGCTTGAGGTGTTCCTCGGTGAACTTGGGCAGGCAAGGATCAAGGACTATCTTGTATATTGCCTCCGGGAACTGGCCGTCAACGCAAAGAAGGCCAATACCAAGCGGGTGTACTTTGAAACAAAGGGATTGGACCTCAAGAATCCCTCTGAATATGAAGAAGGCATGCGCTCCTTCAAGGCAGATACCATGGAGAACATCTCCTATTATCTGCAGAAGCAGAAGGAGAAGCAGTACTACATCAAGATTATTTTCCAGGCCCGCGGCTCGAATGTCGTGCTTGAAGTACGGAACAACGCGGAGTTGACGCGTACCGAATATCTCAGAATCCAGGACAAGCTCGCGCATTCCAGGAAGTATGAAACCCTGGAAGAAGCGATGTCGCAGATTCTCGATGCGTCGGAAGGCGCAGGCCTCGGACTGGTCATCCTCGTGCTCATGCTCAAGAAAATGAGTCTGGACGAGGAATGTTTCGACATCCATACCGACAACGGCGAGACGGTTGCCCGCATTACCGTTCCTGTGGCTGCAGCCAAGATCGAGAGCCTGTCGTCGCTTACCGACGAGCTTGTACGGCAGATCACCAGCCTGCCGCATTTCCCTGAAAACATCATGACCATCCAGCGCCTGATCGCGGACCCCAAGAGCGAGATGGTCGATATAGCCCGGAACATCTCCACTGACCCGTCCATGACCGCCGACCTGCTCAAGCTCGTCAACTCGGCCCAGTTCATGCTGCCTCGCCGCGTGGACAACATCGTCGATGCGGTCAAGCTTGTGGGACTCCGCGGCATCAAGAACCTGCTGTTCTCCTATGGTTCGCAGAAGATCCTGGCCGACCAGCGGGGCACCGACCAGCGTTCGCTCTGGGACCACAGCTACCGGTGCGCGTACTACTCGTACAACCTGGCAAAGAATTTCAAGCCCGGCAACAGGGCGCTCCAGGATGATGCCTACGTGGGTGGCATGCTCCACGACATGGGCAAGATCATCTTCTCCTCGGTGCACCCGGAATTGCTCGACCACATCAAGGCTTTCTGCGATGCCAAGGGCATAGAGAAAGCCACCTTTGAGGATCTGGCTGGAGGCATGAACCATTCGGAGATCGGTGCACGCGTGGCGGAGAAGTGGAATTTCCCCGAGTCGCTTGTAGCTGCCATCCGGTTCCACCACGAGCCGTCACTTATGACGACCGATTTCAAGGATGTCGTGTTCACGGTCTACCTGGCCAACGTGTTCTGTGAATATGAGCTTGGCGGCATGTCCTATGACCAGGTCGACAAGGGTGTGCTCCAGGATTTTGGATTCCTGAGCGACAAGCAGTTCGGCAAGACGGTGGACCAGTTCGTGGAAGGCTTCAGGCAGGAATCGATAAAGCAGCGTGAAACGGCTTCAATGAAGAAGGACGCTCCGGCGACCAGGCGCTAGCCCGTGATCTTTCTGCAGGCGTCCAGAAATTCGAAGAAGTATTGCTGGACGCCGCCGAAATAGTCCTTTTCGAGCAGGGCGCCAGGTTTGGTGATGTAGCGGTAGTGCCAGCTCTCCCATATGTAGCCGGTAACGTGCTCCATACCTGCGGGAAAGGACAGCGAGAAACCGAAGCGCCAGCCATTGGCGGACATCCATGCCCCTGCTTTTGTCGCCGCGAACGCATCGTCTATGGGGTCGAAGTCTACGGCTGTTCCGAGCTGGTGCTGGGATGTTCCCGGCCTTGCGGAGAATCTCGATGCTTCTGCCTCGCCGTGCGAAGCCACATAGCGTTTGAAGAGGCCATCCTGGTATTCGTACGAGCGATACGACGAAGCGAATACCAGCCTGACGCCATCTGCCATGGCGGCTGCCTGCATTTCCATGACCGCATCCATGACAGCCGTTCTGAGCCTCAGGTCTTTCCTGGTCGTAGCGAGGGGATAGGTGTTCAGGGATACCAGATCACCTGGTTCGTAGCCTCGTGGCAGCGCGTGTTTCTTGTCTACGAGCACGAACAGGTCTCCTTTTGACTCGGACTCAGCCAGGGCTGCGTCAAGAAGACTGAAAAACCTGACCGGCTCCGCACGCAAGGTCGCCTCGATGTTCGCGGCCACGGCAGGAGGAAGGGTGCCAAGTGCTGTTACCGCCCGGGCGATACGTGGATCCTCCAGCGGAGGCATGTTCTTTGGCACTTCTGAACCTCTGGCGCTGCACGCACCTGTCAAAAGAGCCGTGACAATGATGGCGGAAAACAGGTACCTCTGCATGCAATGACTCTATCCATTCATGCCGGCGAAAGCAAGACTCGCTGCTCCGGCGTAGCCTTCACAACGCCCTGCCTGCAAGGTATAGTGCTGGTACCAAAAGCCACAGTACGGCTCAGGCCTGGACTGTGCCGGGAACCTACGAATTAACGGGATTGTATATGGATAAAGATTCTAAGGTACTAGACGGACGGATAGGGGCAGGACTGGCGGGCCAGGGCTGCAGGAATGCCGCGGCGACCCTCGATGCCGCTTTGGCCCTCGGCGGGGTCGTGGCAAGTGTACGGCTGGGATCGGGTCGCGATTCTGTCCTGATGGCGGCGATAGCAGCACGGCTTGAGGCCGAGCCAGGACTCAAGGCCCTGGTCATAACGCCCGGAGATCGTGATGTCGCCGTACTCAAGGCGGCTTTTGATGCCACGGGTGGCAGTGTCGGGCTGACCTGCTCGACTATAGGCCGGGACGGAAATGCCGGGGATACTTCAGCGACCATCGGCTCGATAGATGCTGTTGCCTCCTGTACGGCGACTGGTTCACTGGATCCGCGGGACTTCGGGCTTGTGGCGCTCAGCGACCTCGATTCCATGGCGGATGCCGCGAATGCCGCGATGCTCCGGCGCGCCCTTGGTTCCGCCTCGTCAAAACGGCGGCTCGTCGCCTTTTCATCGGAACTGACCCCCGCATATCGCTCCATCGCACGCGACCTGGGCGGTGCCCTCACGGAGCTGGAACTCGAAGCCGAAGGCGAGCGGGCAAAGAACGTGCCGACCGCAACATACTCGGTGACGGCCGAAGAGAAGATCAGGCTTTTGCTTGGTTTGCTTGCCGCGGGAGCGTCCAAGCCCGTTGCCGTGTTCTGTGATCTGCGCGACACCGCGGAGGCTGCCGCGAAGCAGTTGCGCTCGCGGGGCATCCGCACCGAATACGTGCTGGGCAACCTGCCGCGGAAACGGGCTGTGCTGGATTCCGTCAAGGCGGGAGAGTACGAGGTCCTCGTCCTGACTGACGAGGGGGCCTCGGGCCTGCCTGGTGCCTGGGCTTCGGTGCTTGTCAACTGGGACCTGCCCCTTGAAGGCGAGCCGTATATTGCGAGGCTCGAGCACCTCGATGCTGCCGCTGATGGTGCGCGTGTCTATAATTTTGCCTGCGAGCGATACTCGTTTGGCCTGCCCGCCATAGAACGTGTGCTTGGGACACGCCTGCAGCCTTTGCCTGCTCCCGTGTCGATCATGGTTGCCGAAGTCAGTGGCCGTTCCGAGAATACCGGCAATGCCGGGACTCCGGCCCGCAACAACAGCGCACGGCAACCCGACCGAAGTTCGGAAAGAAGTTCCGAAAGAAGCCGGCCGGAAGACCAGCGCGACAGGGGTGGCCGTAGCGAGCGTGGCGGCAGTGACCGTGGAGACCGTGGGGGTGACCGCAGTGACAGGGGCGGCCAGTACGACGGCCGCAATGCCAGGGCCATACAGGCAGACATTGCTGCAATAACCGGTGGCAAGCCCGTGGCCAAGGCTCCCGCTCCTGCATCTGTCGAGGCCACAACCGAACCGGGGGGCAAGCCCGGCAAGAAGCGTGGCCGCAAGGGGCGCCCGGCCCCGGCCGGTTCCCAGAAAACAACACCGACAGAAACAGCCAGACGCGCCGGGGATGCGGGGAGGCGCCGTGAAGGTACCCAGCCAGCCAGGCAGCCTGTCAAGCGGGCCAGGGCCGCAAGTGGACCACGGCTGACCGATCCCTATTCAGTGAGCATGGAAGAACGGCTGCGCCTGTACCGTGAGCGGTACGCGGACGGTCAGGGCTCGGGAAGGCCGGCAAAAGCGGACGAAGCCAGGCCGGGTGGCTCCAGACCAGGCAAGGCCCGGGGCGGCAGCACACCACAGGACACGACCCCGGCTGGCGGCGCACATGCAGGCCAGAGAGGGGATTCCGGGCAGAAGGATGCTCAGTCACCATCCAGGGGCTTGTTCGGAGCGTTGAAGGGATTGTTCGGCAAGAAGGACGAGTAGCGCAATCCGAGTGGCCTGAAGCCGGATAGCGGTTTCAGGTCAACAGCGCCCGGGCCAGCCGGCATGCGCCAGACTGGGCGTCTCCCATCGGAGCGATTATTGTAAGAGCCGGCCGGGCGGCGGTAATCCTTGCAGCGACCTGCGAGCTGAGCCAGAGGTTGTGCTCCAGCAGCCCGCCATACAGAGCCAGTCGCGCGTTGTTCACCTTGGACGCAAGCATGTCATATGCCGATATGGCCAGGGCTGCCAGTTCCGCAGCAGCCTGATCCATGATGGCAAGCGCTACCCCGTCTCCCGCCACCGCCGCCTCGGCGACCAGCGGAGCGAACGAGGCTATGGTCGCCTTGTTGAAATTCCGGTAGGCAAACGGTATCAGGGCCTTGGCATCCGGCAGTCCGAAGTGCTGGAGCGCCGACTCGAGCAGTATTGACGGAGCCTCGCGGCCCTCGATGGAACGGATGCCGTGCTTGATTGCCTCGAAGGCTATCCAGAAGGCGGAACCTTCGTCTCCCAGAAAATGCCCCCAGCCCCCTGTCCGGACCCGTTCCCCCGAGCGTGTGCGCCCGTAGGCGATAGAACCGGTACCCGCGATCAGCAGAAAGCCTTCCAGATCGCCCAGCGCGCCTGCGAGGGCCGGTTCCGCATCGTTGCCTGCCCCGAAACGTGGCGTGGTGGAACCCTGCCCCGCATAGGGGTTGTCCGTCAGGACGGCTGCATGGAAGGCGGCAGCGAGCGTTGCAGCCATTGTCTCGCGGTCTTTCTCCAGATCGACTCCTGCTGACCCGATGAAGCCAGCATGACACCGTGCCGGATCAAGCCCGCTGGAAATGGCACCGGAGACGAGCCTGCCGAGAATCTCCGAGACGGACCGGGCATCGCTGGCATTGAGGTTGGTGCCGCCACCGGCACCCTGGTAGAGGAGCAAGCCTGACAGCGACTCGGCACGTATGCGGGAACTCGTTCCCCCGCCGTCTATGCCGAATACCCAGTCCTCCGTGGCCTTCATATGGTCGTTTTACCGCTACCCTTGACTCTGAATGCCTCGACAGCCTTGGACAGATGGCCATCGTTGGCCGCGACGAGTTCCTCGGCGGCACGTGCGTCTATGCCGAGCAATACCATGAGTATGGCAATCTTGGGCTTCTTGCCAGAAGCGGCAAAGGCCTTTTCCGCCGTAGCGCGGTCACATTCCGTTGCCCGCATGATCAGGTTCTTGGAGCGTTCAACGAGCTTCTTGTTGACCGGTTTCAGGTCTATCATGAGGTTGCGATAGACTTTTCCTATCCTGATCATGGCGGCAGTCGTTATCATGTTGAGCACGAGCTTCTGGGCGGTACCTGATTTCATGCGCGTCGAACCGGTTACTACTTCGGGGCCGACATCGACGAAGATGCGGTGGTTGGCCAGTTCAAAGGTTCCCGAGTTGGCGTTGCACGATATAGCGCCGACTACCGCACCCAGTTCCCTGGCCCTGCGCATCGCCCCGAGCACATAGGGTGCCTGGCCCGATGCTGTAATGCCAACCAGCACATCGATGCTCGAGAACCCTATTGCCTCGATGTCCTTGATGCCCTGGTCTTCCTTGTCCTCGGCCGATTCTATGGAGCGGACCAGTGCTTCACGCCCGCCCGCGATCAGCCCCTGCACCTGGGAGGGCGGGGTTCCGTAGGTGGGTGGGCATTCGGAGGCATCGAGCACGCCGAGCCTGCCCGAGGTGCCTGCCCCTATGTATACGAGCTTTCCGCCCTTTTTAAACGATTCAACCACAGCGTCGACCAGGGCGGAGATGCAGTCCAGCGCTTTTTCCACCGCGAAGGGTACTTTCTTGTCCTCGGAATTGATTATGACGAGTATTTCATGAGTGCTTTTGGAGTCGATGTCGAAACTTGCGGGGTTTTCCCGCTCGGTGGTGAGGTTGGACAGATCCATATTCTCGTGGATCATAGCGGGGCGCTCGTGGGTTCGTACCGTTTCCATACTTTGAAACCTGACTTTCCATAAAAATTGATAAGATCGGTCCAGTCGATGACCATGGTATCGACTCCCCGAGTCCGGAGTTCATGCAGACAATGTACGAGGAGGCCCTGTCCGAGACCGGCACCCCTTTTTGAGGCATCTATGCCGATGGGGCCGAGCCCTCCGGGGTTGCTTCCCATGAGGCTGCGCCAATAGACACCGGGCCCAAGTATCGGGCTCGAGCCGTCGTAGATGCGGGAGAAGCCTGCCACCGCTCCGTCTGCCGTATCGACAGCGAGCATGAGGTCAGCGGGTCGCATGCCTGCGGCTATTGCCTCGACGGCTTCGTGGGTCCACCTGCCAGGGAAATTCCGGTGCATGAACTCGATGACGGCAGTCTGCTTGTCAGGACTGAAGGGCTGGTACACGAAGCGTCCGTTTGTTCCCGCGGGTTCTACCGCTGGTCCCGCACTGGTAGCCAGGTTCGCCATCAGGTCGTATTCTTCGGCTTCACCAACGAAACCCTGCTTGCCTAGGAATGCCTCGAGGGCTTTGTATCCGGCGCCCTGTTCCATGGGCCTGCCGGGCAGCAGGTGGTAGTGGTCGCTGCCGAAACGCAGGCTGGTAGCCTTGAGTGATGATAGCCAGGTTCTGGCCTTGTTCAGCAGTGACGTTGCCAGGCCCTGGCGCCTGTGGTCCGCATCGACGACCAGCCATGACAGGTAGCCTGTCGCGGGTACCGTCCCGGACGGGCCGGTGCGGGACGCCCGCTTGACTAGAGCGGCGGCGCTGATGCTGCCGTCCGGCTCCACGAAGGCAAAACAGCACCGCGGATCGGTATCCAGCCTGAGTTGTTGCAGGAAAAGCCGTTCGTCGAGGGGGAATTCTATGCCAGCGGATGCATTCCATAGCCGTACCAGCGCTGGTGCGTGCGCCTCCGGTTCAATGAGGACGGGGCCTGGCCGCACACTAGCTCCTTGCAGGAGTTTTTATATCCTGCTCGTGTACTGCCTTGAGGCTGCGTTCCAGCCGGGGGATGGAAACTTCTATGCTCCTGCAGATGACCGTCGCGTACAGGATGTCCACCATGACCAGTTGTGTAGCCCGGGAGAGCGATGCGCTCGTACGGAGGAGCGGCTCGGTGGCGGGCACGTTGAGGACTATGTCTGCCAGTTTGGAGAGGGTGCTCTGGCCGACGCTCGTAATGCCTATGAGGCGGGCCCCGGATTTTTTTGCCTCTTCCGCTATGGCGACCGTATGTGCCGACTTGCCGGAATAGGAAATCGTTATGGCTACATCCGCGGAGGTCATCCCGCAGGCTACCGTTATCTGCACATCGGCATCGAAGGCGAATGAGCAGGGGATGCCGATGCGGGAGAATTTCTGGTACAGGTCGTATGCGACATTTGCGGAGGCTCCGACTCCGAAAATGGCGACCGAGCGGGCTCCGAGCACGGCCGCCGTCGCTTCCTCTATGGCGCTTGTATTGACCAGGGAGAGGACTCGTTCTATTGCGTCGGTTGTCCTGGTCACTATGGTCTTGGCTATGATTTCTACAGACTGGCTGGAGTCAAGTTCGAAAGCGGGCGGTGGTTCTTCCGCATCGGAGTCGGGTGTGGAGTACAGGTCTTTGGTCAGGAGTATCTGCAGTTCCCGGTATCCCGAAAGTCCCGCACGTTTGCAGAGCCTGATGACGGCGGGCGGATTGGTGTCAGCCTGCCGCGCCAGTTCGGCAATCGTGCAGAATACGGCGGTTTTTGGATTGTCGATAAGGTATTCGGCAATTTTACGCTCTGATTCCGTACATGAATCGATTATTTCACGTAAAAGCGCAACTCCGCTCGTCATGCTGCTATCCGTCCTCTCGTCCGGCAGTAATGCGTGCATTCAAGCGACGCACTGATATTCTAACACATGAATTCCATCCTTGGAATATAATTTCTAAATATTTAGAGTTTCTATAAAATAATGTTGCAGAAATGGAAGGATTATCGGATACTTGACACATGCTCACCCTTACGCTTGAACAGAAAATTGGACAGATGCTGCTGATCGGGTATCCCGGCGGCGCTGAAGGTGAAGTAATCCTGCGGCGCGTGCTCGAAGGCAGGCCCATGGGCAACCTCATCCTCTTCGCACGGAATGCCGGCGAACCGTCCGCACTGCAGGAACAGCTTTTCTCGCTCAGGGCGCTGATCGAGGAGCGTACCTGTGTTCCTCCCCTGGTCGCGATGGACCAGGAAGGCGGCATCGTCGTCAGGCTCAACGAGGGTCTGACCCCGCTTCCTGGCGCCATGTCCATCGCGGCAGCGCTGGGCGGTGGCGGAATAACCCTGGCGGATGTAGAAGCCCTGGCGTCAGTGGCTGGCTCGGAGCTCAGATCCCTGGGTGTAGACTGGAATCTCGCACCGGTAGCCGATGTCAACGTCAATCCGGACAATCCCGTGATCGGGGTCAGGAGCTTCGGCGAGGATCCCTCCCGGGTGGCTGACCTGGTTTCAGCCTACGCACGCGGGTTGCATCGTTCCGGTGTCGTGGCTACGGCCAAGCACTTTCCCGGGCATGGAGACACAAACGTCGATTCTCACCTTGGATTGCCAACCGTGAATGCCACGCTGGAGCGGCTTGATTCGGTAGAACTCCTGCCGTTCAGGCGGCTCATTGCTGAAGATGTCGGTTCCATCATGACGGCACATGTGCTGTTTCCCGCGGTTGAACCAGACCCCGTACCGGCTACCCTGTCGCATCGCGTGCTCACCGGTCTGCTCCGCGAGCGGCTCGGGTACCGCGGTGTAATCGTGACCGACTGCCTGGAAATGAAGGCAGTGGACGGCCGTTACGAAGACCTGGCTGTCAGGGCGGTGCTTGCGGGAGCAGATGTGCTCTGCGTAAGCCATACCGCTTTTAAACAGGAAGCTGCATTTGATTCGTTGCTTGCGGCCGTGCTCGGGGGTGTGATACCCGAGTCGCGTATCGATGAGTCGGTAGCGAGGATTCTGGCACTCAAGCAGGCCACCGCGGCCAGCACGAAGACCGCTCCGGCTTTAGCCCTCGCCGCTGCGTCATCGGTCGAACTTGCAGCGCGCATCAGCTCGGCTTCGATAAGCCCGCTGGTTGCCACCGCGTTCCCGGACCTCAGCCGGGGCGGGCTGTACATCGATCTGAAGCCGGCAACGCTTACCGGTGCCGAGGACAGGCGCATCGAGTCAGTCACCGTTTCCGGAGTGCTTGCGGAAACGGGTTCCGCGCTGGACTGTGTCGTGCTGCCTTGCGACCCGGATGATAAGGCAATCGAGGCGCTGGTTGCCAGGATTGGAACCGTGCCGGTCATCATCAGCGTGTACGCCATGTCCCGCTACCCGGAACAGGAACGCCTGGTCCAAAGGATGACCGCTGCCTGCGCCGGGAAAGGGGTACCGCTGGCCTTCATCTCGATGCGTGAACCCTATGATGCCAGAATCATTGTCCGCTCGGGGGGTGGCAATCATGCCGTGCTCTGTGCCTATGAGTATACAAATCTGTCAGCCCGTGCCATGGCGCGGGTTTTGGCAGGAACCGCCACGGTCCGTGGTTCCTGCCCGGTGCGTATAACCGCACCTGTATAAGGAGGTTTGCTACGTCAGTAACCTGCATTCACAACGCTACGCTGCTCGCCGGGTATGCCCGCATGGAGAACTGCGCCGTGTTGGTAGAAGACGGCCGCCTGACGGACGTCTTCTCGGAGAAGCGCTTTGCCCAGAAGCGTTTCCCGTCCGATGCCCGCATCTACGATGCCGCAGGAGCCTTTGTAGCGCCTGGATTCATTGATACGCATATACATGGTTTTGCGGGATTCGGGACCGAGGACCTGTCTGTCGATGCCATCATCGCCATGTCGGACCACCTCGGTTCGTATGGCGTTACCGCCTTCTGCCCGACCATCTACCCGATGGATCTGGACGACATGGAGAAATCGATACGTGCCTGCGTCGGTGCGATGGGCAAGGAAACCGGTGCCCGCGTGATGGGCGTACACCTGGAGGGCCCTTTCATCTCGATGGCAAGACTCGGCGTCCAGCGCTCGGAGTTCGTGCGACCCGTGGACATCGAGGTGATGGAGCGCCTGTTCCGTGCAGGGCAGGGGCACATCACCAACATGACGGTAGCGCCAGAACTCAAGGGCATGAGGGAACTGGCACTGTACTGCCTGTCCAGGAACATAGTCCTCCAGGCGGGCCATACCGACGCCACGTACGAGAACATGATGGAAGGCATGCAGGCAGGCATCCTCCACTCCACCCATTTCTTCAATGCGATGAGCCGCCTGCACCACCGGGATCCAGGCGCGGTGGGCGCCATCCTGATCAACCCCGAACTATCGTGCGAGATCATCGCCGACGGCAAGCACGTGCATCCCGACCTCATCCGGCTCCTCTTGCGCGACAAGCCGCAGAGCAAGGTCGTCCTCGTCACCGACGCACTAAAGCCGACGGAACAGCACCGCTGCCCGCTCTATG
>JAIFMD010000050.1 GCA_020048755.1 Spirochaetota bacterium | reverse complement strand
AGGATGATGAAGGGCGACAGCCCCAGGTTCTGTCCCTGCACCCTGGGTTCCACGATATTTCCCAGTACCATGTTCACGCCGAGTACCGTCAGAAAAGCGCCGATGATCGGGCTAGGATCCGGCCAGAACTGCACCAGCGCAAAAACCGTGACCCCGGCGCCGGCAGCTATGGAACCTATGTTGGGTATGAAATTGAGGATGAACGATATGACACCCCAGATGATGGGGAAATCCATGCCTATCCATGCCAGAATGAAGCCTACGAGCAAACCTGTTGCCAGGCTTATGAAGAATTTTACGCTCAGGTAGCGGGCAACCTGTTTGATGACGTCGGCTATTATCCGCTGTATCCGGGTGGACATAATTCCGGCAAAGGCCGTTTCTATGCGGGTCCTGAAGTGGCCTATCTCCAGCAGGAGGAAAACCACGAACAGTATGACCATGACGGTGTCCGACATGAAGCCGATGAGCGATTCCGAGGTAGACAGGGCATAGGACTGTACCCCTTCCCTGACACCCAGTTGCCCCCACAGGTTCTGGAAAAGGCTTATATGCTTGTCGTAAGGCAGCTTGAAAGCGGTAGCGATCAGCTCATACAGGTAAGCAAAGCGCTCTTCATACTTGGGGTACAGCGAGACTATCGTCTTGACGCTCTGGAAGAGCACCAGCACGACCACGTACACCGCCGCGGCGAGCAGGAGCACCACAACGACCGCGCCTATGGTACGCGGGATTTTTATTTTTTCCAGCATGATAATGACAGGTTCCAGCACGAACGTGAGGAGCACCGCGATGATAAGGGGAAGCACGACCGGCGCGGTCAGCTTCATTGCGCCAACAGCGAGCACCAGCGCTATGAATCCCAGCAGGAACAGGTTGATTCTCGCAAAACTGGCGCTGCGGTATTTTTCTTCGGCCATGGTATCCTGTCTTTCTTGTTCTAGCGGGTGATAGTCTGCTTTGAAACGTATGCCTCGGTGCAACCTGGAACTACACGTATCTTCTCAACCCAGCCCTTGGCCTCGCGTTCCGTGGGGTAGGGACCGATGCGTACCCGGTACCAGGTCACGCCGTCCAGATCCTTGACGGTGATCAGCGTGGAGAGGTTTTTTGTCGCTAGCTCCCGCTGCAGGTCGTCAGCGCGGGTGCGGCTCGTGAACGCGGCCGCCTGAATCCAGTATTCCGCGACAATCGCGGGAACAACCGGTGCCTTGGTCGCGGGCTTTGCGGCTGGTTTTACCGTAACCGGAGCCGTGGTCGTCGCTGTTGTGGCTGCCGGGCTGGTCGTCGCTGGTTTCGTTGCAGCCGCTGGTGTCTGTGCGCTTGATGTGGCTGGAACATATGGTTTGTCGGTGGCTACCGGAATGGTCGCGGCATCGGGCTTTTCGCCGTACACGATGATGATGTCCGAACCTTGCGTAGTGCTGGTTTCCGCTGGAGCCGGCGGAACAGGTGCGGGCTCGACCGCGCGGACGTACTCGTCCGGCGAAGCGGAGCGGGGTGGTGCTACGGCGGCTACCGTCGCGGGAGCTCCCGCGCTTGTGCCCCGGGGAAATGCCAGCGCGAGCGCTATGCCGGATGCTACGACGAGTACGATGACGACGCTGAGCAGCGTCCACAGGACTTTCTTTGTTTCCAACGGCATGGCCCCTCCACGACACCTTCTGGTGTTACCCTTCCTGTATCGGTATATCGGGCCTTCTAGTTGAGTCCGAGCGGCGGTTCCAGAAGCTTCATGAGAGACTGCATCTTCCTGTGCAGCCGCTCTTTGCTTCCACAGTTCCTGACGACGGTTACCTTTTCGGCATGTGTCTGCCCGGCAATCCACAGCGGTTTCTGCCTGGCTATCCTGGCCAGTATCGCCCGCGTACCGATCCCGTCGCGGGACTTGCCACGGAGGATGCGTGCCAGTAGCGGCGAGCGTACTTCTATGATGGCATCACAGGAATTGGCCACAGGCAACCGGTAGAGCAGGGCCGCATCGACGCAGACCCTGCCTTTAGCTTCTCGTGAAGCAGTGGCAACTGCTTCAGCCACCAGAGCGTTCATGGCAGGATGAATGATGGCTTCGTAGCGTGCGAGCAGGTCGGCATTGCCGAATACCAGCGTTCCTATGGCCCGCCTGTCAGGGCTGCCATCAGGCCTGATAACGCCTGGTCCCAGCAGCCCGGCCACGGCACTGGCAGAGCGCTCCAGTGCGGCATGGCCAAGCGCGTCCACATCGACTATTGCCCAGCCTGCTGCCCTGAGCAGCGAAGCAATGCTGCTTTTACCCGAGCAATACCCGCCGGTCAGCCCCAGTATCAATGCATGTCTCCCCAGGTCCGCGCCGTCTCCACACCCACCCGCAGCGGTACCGACAGCTCCACCGCGTGCGACATGGCTTCCGCAATCGCGGCTGCCACGGCTGGCGCATCGGCTTCCGGTGCCTCGACGATCAACTCGTCATGTACCTGCAACAGCAGTTTCGCAGCCGGAAAACGCTCGCGGAGCAGGGCGTCAACCTTGAGCATGGCCAGTTTGACAATGTCGGCCGCTGAGCCCTGGATGGGCGTGTTTACGGCTATACGTTCCGCCGCCTGACGCTCGTTTGCGTTGCGGCTGTCTATGGCGCGGATGGGGCGGCGCCGCCTGAGTATGGTAGACACGTAGCCGTCCCGCCTGGCCGTATCAACCACCTCGCGTATGAACGTGGCTACGCCGGCATAGCGCGCAAAGTAGGCCTCGATGAATTTCTGCGCCTCGGCACGCGGTATGCCAAGTTCCTGGGCCAGCCTGAATGCTCCCATGCCGTAAATGACGCCAAAGTTTATAGTCTTTGCTGCCCGGCGCTCGGAGGCTGTAACCTCGTCTTCGCTCTTGCCTAAAATTAGGGCTGCGGTGCGCCTGTGCACGTCGGAACCGTCGATGAAGGCCTTCTTGAGTTCCGGGTCGCCCGAGAGGTGGGCAAACACCACCAGTTCTATCTGCGAATAATCGGCCGAGATGAGCAGCTTGCCAGGCGCGGCGACGAAGGCCTTGCGGATGCGGCGTCCTTCCTGTTCCCGCACAGGAATGTTCTGCAGATTGGGATCCCGGCTGGAGAGGCGGCCGGTGGCTGTGCCTGTCTGCACGTAATGGGTGCGTATCCGAGGATCCTCTGTAGACAAAGCCAGCAGGGAATCGACGTAGGTGCTCTTGAGCTTCTGCAGGGTCCGGTGCCGGAGTATCAGCTCGGGCACCTTGTCCTCGCGCGCCAGCTCCTCGAGCACAGAAATGTCAGTACTGAAGCCGGTCTTTGTTTTCTTGCCGCTTGTGAGCTTGCGCTCGACAAACAGGATCTCCTGGAGCTGTTTGGGGGAGTTCATATTGAATTCGTGCCCCACGAGCGCCCAGGTCTCCGCCTGCACCGTGACCAGTTCCGCATCCAGTTCCTTGCCGAAAGCTGAAAGGGATGCAGCGTCCACCAGGATGCCCTGGCGTTCCATCCGCGCCAGCAACGACAGCACCGGCATCTCCACGCTGGCGAACAGTTCGGCGAGGTCCTTGCCGGCCAGCTCCTTCTCCAGCACCGCCTTGAGCCGGAGGACCATATAGGCATCCTCCGCCCCGTACGGTGCGGCTTTTTCAATGGGAACCGCGGAGAACACGGTGCCCTTGGGCGCAAGCTCCGAATAAGGCGTACCGCCAAAACCCAGGTACGATGCGCCCAGGCTCTCCAGCTTGAGCGAATCGCGCTCGGGATCTACGAGCCAGGCGGCCAGCATCGTGTCCCAGGGAGCGCAGAGTATTGGCGCGCCCCAGTTTTCCATGATGTGCATGTCGAATTTCAGGTTCTGCCCCACAACAACGAGGTCCGAGCGGGCCAGGAGCGGTGCCAGGATGCGCCTGGCGGCTTCCGCGGGCATGCACGCGGCGTCGGGCGAGGAGAGGGGCACGAAGCAGGCTGCATCCGTGGACACGGCAAGCGAGAACCCGACCGGCATGGCGCGCATCTCGTCCAGGGAGTCGGTTTCGCAGTCAAAGGCGAAGGTGCCAGCCGCCATTGCCAGGTCCACCCAGCGCCTGAGGGTTGTTTCGTCGAGGATGACCTCGCAGGCGCCTGGCTTGGAGTAGGCTTCCGGCACCGAGGGCGGGATGGGTGGCGGGGCAGGGGGGGCGGGGGGCCGCGCCGTTGTGGCGGTGTCCGAGCTGGCGCTTCCGGAACCCGCGCCGGCCGTGCCGGTACCGGCAGGCAGCGGGCCGTGCTCCGTCACGGCTGCGAAAAGGTCGCCAGGTTCCGGTTGCATGCCGTCGGCGACACGGCGCGTTGCCAGGCTGCGCATGCCTTCGCGCATGAAGACCACGCTGGCCGCGTCCCGGTCGAATTTGTGCACGGCCAGTTCGTCGAAGGACGATACGGAGAGCGGCGCGTCGTAGGCGAGGGTGACCAGTTGACGGGACAGCATGGCGCTGTCCCGTCCCGTTTCCAGTTTTTTTCGTAGCCCGTCGGGCTTTACCTCGGCAAGGTGCTCCCAGATGGCATCAAAGGTACCGTATTCGGCGAGCAGCTTGAGGGCTGTCTTGTCGCCGACGCCCGGCACGCCGGGTATGTTGTCCGATGCATCTCCGGTAAGCGACAGATAGTCCAGGATGCCCTCAGGCGGTACCCCCCATTCGGCCTCGACTTCCGCCGGGCCTATGATTACGAAGCCCTGGTCGCGGTCTGGACGGAGGGCCCGGACCGAACCGCCCACCAGCTGGAGCAGGTCCTTGTCGCTGGAGACGATGTAGCACTGCCGCCCTTCGGCCCGGCAGCGCGCCGCGACGGTGGCTATGAGGTCGTCGGCCTCGTAGCGGTCGGCGCGCAGTATGGGCACGCCGAGCAGCTTGAGTATTTCTTCGACCATGGGAATCTGAGAGTGCAGGTCTTCAGGGGTTTTCTGCCGGTTTGCCTTGTACAGGTCATACATTTCGTGGCGGAAGGTGGGTACGCTGGAGTCGAAGACAGCCGCAAAGGCCGAGGGCGAGTAGCGATCCCATAGCTGGAACAGGCTCCTGAAGAAGCCAAAGGCCGCCGAGACATTATCGCCGCGGGGATTGCGGAGCGGCTTGGATATGAAGGCAAAGTACGAGCGGTAGATGCTGCCGTACGCGTCGAGCAGGAAAATTGGTTCCATGCCATGCAGGATACGCTGTCTGCCGGTGTCCGGCAAGACGGTTTCTGCCGCTCAGGTGACGCCGGTCAGCCTTTGATGTCGAGTGCCGTGGGTTCCGCAGCAGAGGCGTAGACGCTCTTGCGCTTGGCGTAAGGATTCTTGAGGCTTATTACCTCGTGGCGGAGCATTTCCATGCGTTGCTTGAGGAGCGCACGGTTCTCGGTATTGCGCACGACCACCTCGTCCTTGAGGGTAGAAAGGGTGGAGCGAAGTTCGGCTACGCCATCGGGTTCCGAGCCTGAATACACTGCCCTATACATGTCCTCGAGCGGCTCTATGACCTTCTGGACAGCGAAAATCTCCGAGACTATGCCTTGCTCCAGGTCGACGTGGGCCACGAGCGCGTCCACGTCGCCTTTCTCTATGTCGGTACGCTGATGCTCAAGCACATGCATGTACTCGCTGAATTTTTCACGCTGCCGGACAAGGAGCTCCCGGAATCGTTTGAGGACGGCTACACGTTCGCCGAGCTCTTCCTTGGAAAGGTGTCCGTCCGGGGGCATGCTCGATCCTAACCTGCGATGTTGACGCCTGAAGCGCGGCGCTCGTCAACCATGCCGGTTGCTTTTGTAGCAGCCACAACCCAGGCAGACGCCAGTTCGGCCAGCATCAGGCGCACAGCCTTGACCCTGGTGGCATCCTTGGCGATGTTGGCTTCTGTCAGCTCACGGTTAAAATATACATAGAGTGAAAAAAGGTCGCGGGCAATATCGCCACCCGCGTCAAAATCGAGGCTGGCCATCAGTTCTGTTACGATGTCCTGGACCTTGCAGATGGCCTGGTTGACCTTCTCTATGTTGGCTGTTTTTCTTTTTAGATCGGTCTCCAGATACTCGACGGCCCGATCGCACTGTCTGACGGCTTCTTCGTAGAGCATGACAACGAGTTGGCCTGGTCCGTGCAGCGAGTGGATTCTGGGTCATCTCGTTCTCCCCCTCCTCTGAGCTTCTTCTTTATCTATCGGAACGGGAATCCCGAGCTTTAGGACAAAAATCATTCGTCACCAAGAGTGCCGGTGTCATGCCAGGTCTCAATGACGCGGAACGCATCGTTTATGCGGGCGCTGGTCTCCGTAGCCCGCTTCTGGGCTTCGGGAGCTGAACCATGCTTGTCGGGATGGTGCTCCTTGAGCAGTCGTTTGTAAGCCAGCCTGACCTGCTCGAACGGCGTGCCATAGTCGAGTCCGAGCGTTTTGTATGCGGCTACCAGCTTGGCCGGAAGTGCCGGAGCCGGTTTCGGGGTTGCCCTGGCCTGCTGCCTGGCTCTATCCCTGGCCTCGGCGTTCCGGCGTAGCCGTTCCTGTTTCTCCTTGTCATCATCCAGGAAGGCGTCCAGTTCAGCCATGGCCTCATCAAGGATCGGGTCGCTGGTGAACAGCGATCCATGGTTCCTGTCGGGGTCGGAAAAGGGCTTGTCTCCAGACTGTGTCCAGGATTTCAGGAGGTTTCCAAAACGGTCGAAGAGTTGATCCACGCTTGACATACTGGATATACTCTACCTCAAGCGTGCCCGAGAGGCAAGCCGATCATGGCCAGTAAGGAACCGAATGAAGCACTACAAACCGGCTGTTGCCGTCTACGGCGGAGCCAATTTTGATATACAGGCGCGTTGCCGGGAGCCCTATCGGGCCGGCGACTCCAACCCGGGCACGTCCTCCATGAGCTTTGGCGGCGTTGGCCGCAACATTGCCGAGAACGTGGCCAGGCTGGGTCTGGCGACCGAACTCGTGACGGTTTTCGGAGGCGATGAGATGGCATCGCTGCTGGCTGATGGCTGCCGCGCCTCGGGGGTAGAGGTCGGCCGTTCGCTGATACTGCCTGGCGAGGCTACCTCGCGCTATATCTGTATTATTGATGAAAATGGCAGCCTCGTCGGGGCAGTTGCCGCTATGGACTGCCTCAACCTGTTTGGCCCCGACGAACTGGCATCCCGTTTCGGACCCGGAGACGAGGCCGACGTGGTCGTCATTGATGCCAACCTCCCTCCTGAAACGATAGCCGCGGCGGCCTTCCGCTGGAAGGACAAACCGCTCATACTGGACACGGTATCGGTGGCCAAGGCCGCCAGGGCTGCTCCCGTAGCAGGCCGATTTTCCATGGTAAAGCCAAATCGCAGGGAGGCCCGGGCCTTGCTGGGGCTGGATCCGGATGGCGTCGATGATGCTGTTGACCTTGATGATGACCTGGCCATCTCGTATGCGCAGTTGCTCCTGGCGCTTGGCGTGCGGGAAGTCTTCATTTCATTGCGGGAGCGCGGGCTCCTGTGGGCGGACGAAAACGGCATGGGCAGGGTCAGCCCGCTGGATCTACCTGTCGTCAATGTATCGGGGGCCGGCGACGCCGCAACCGCCGCACTTGCCTGGGCTACGGTTCATGGCCTCGATTGTATGGGAAAAGCTACGTATGCGGTTGCGGCCGCGTCTTTGTGCGCATCGTATCCCGATGCTGTTGCATCGGGGATGAATGCTGATAGACTTGCCCTGTTGGCCAAAGGAGTCCGCAATGAACGAATATCTTGACCTGAGCGAAGAAGTCAGCGATGCCCTCTCCCGTGGCGCTCCCGTGGTTGCCCTTGAATCGACCATTATCTCCCATGGCATGCCGTTTCCGCGGAATGCCGAGACCGCTCTGGCGGTAGAAGCTGAAGTCCGGGCCTCCGGTGCGGTTCCCGCTACCATAGCCATCATTTCGGGGCGCCTCAAGGCCGGCCTGTCGGAGAGCCAGATAGGCTTCCTCGGCGAGCGTGGACACCGCGTCGCAAAGGTCTCCAGACGTGACATCGGACGCATCGTCGCATCCGGAGCAGATGGAGCAACCACCGTGGCTGCGACGATGATAATCGCTGAAATGGCCGGCATCCGTGTATTTGCCACCGGCGGCATCGGCGGCGTCCACCGCGGGGCCGAACGCACCATGGACGTCTCGGCCGATCTCGACGAACTCGGCCGCACCAGCGTTGCCGTTGTCTGCGCCGGCGCAAAAAGCATACTCGACATTCCCATGACACTGGAGTATCTCGAAACCAAGGGCGTTCCCGTTGTCGTATACCGTGGCGACGAATTCCCCGCATTCTACACCAGCCGCTCCGGACTCAAGGCCGAGCTCCGCATGGATAGCGCTACCGAGATTGCGGCCATGCTCAAGGCCAAGTGGACGCTCGGGCTCGCCGGCGGTGTCGTCATTGCCAATCCCATACCGGTAGAGTACGAGATGCCAGCCGATGTCATCGGCGCTGCCATCGAGAAGGCCCTCGTCGAGGCCAGTACCGCCGGCGTCAGGGGCAAGGATGTCACGCCGTTCATGCTTGCCAGGGTAAAAGACCTGACCGGTGGTGACAGCCTTGAATCCAACATCGCTCTTGTCATGAACAATGCACGACTCGCTTCTGCTGTGGCTCTGGAGTATGCACGCCTATGAAGTCCTTCCGTCGCCGGATTCCAGGCCGTCCCGTGGTGGCAGCCTTTGCCTGGTTTTTGATAACCGCCGCGGCCTGGGCAACCGATGATGTGGTCCGTTTCATCAACACTGGCATGCGTGAAGGACTGGCCAATGCCAGCGTCTCTGCCATGGTCCAGGATGCCGCGGGTTTTATCTGGATAGGTACCCAGGGCGGACTCCACCGCTGGGACGGTCGCTCGTTTACGCTCTACGAGAATGAACCCTTTGACCCCATGTCCTTGCCCCACAACCTCATCCAGACGCTCTTCATGGACGAAGACGGCGTGACGATCTGGCTTGGTACCTACGGCGGTCTGGCAAAGTTCGACACGAGGACCGGCCGTTTTTCGTCCTGGACCCATGACCCTGCCAATCCGGCTTCACTGATCAACGATGTCGTAGTATCAATAGCGCGCGACAAGGACGGCCGGTTGTGGGTCGGTACCCTGGACGGCCTCGACCGCATGGAAGGTGATGCCTTCATCCATTACAAGGCAGATCCAGAACGACAGGGTGCCCTCGCGGTCGGTCTGATACGGTCGTTGCTCCGCGATTCCCGCGGTTCGTTCTGGGTTGGAACCTCAGGCGGAGGACTCTACCGCTACCTGGCAGAAGCCGACTCGTTTGAAGCGCTCCGGGATGATCCGGCAAGTGACGCCGGTCTGCCTTCTGATTATGTCTTTTCCATCAAGGAAGATGCCGCTGGGTTCCTGTGGCTGGCCTTGTGGAATTTCGGCATCGCCCGCTTTGACTCCGCGACCGGTGACTTTGTCGGCTTTCCGCTGGAAGATACCCGTGTATACTTTGTCAATGCGGCGGTTCCCGGCCTCGTGCGCGCGGGAACCTGGGGTGGGGGCCTCTTCGAACTCTCCACCGATACTGGCGCCATAAGACGCTACCGCAGCAATGCCGACCGGCAATGGTCCCTCCCGCACGACACCATGTATTCGATGCTCGTAGACAAACTGGGCAATTCCTGGATAGGAACCAACGGTGGCGGTTTCTCATTGCTGGTCAGGGATTCAGAAGGCTATTCGATCTATGAGCATTCCCCCTCTGATCCCGGTAGCCGTGCATCAGGGAAAACCATTTCAGTCATCGAGGACCGCAAGGGCCGGCTCTGGGTCAGCACCTACAATGGAGGCCTGGACCGCCTCGATCCCGGCGCGACAGCATTCCGGCACTACCGCCATGACCCGAAAAATCCCCGGAGCCTGCCCAACGACATAGTCGTAAAACTGTACGAGGACAGCACCGGGACGATCTGGACGCTCACGAACATGGGCATGGCGTACTACGACGAAACGCGTGATGCTTTTACGCGTATTGCCCGCGATCCAGCGGATCCGGATTCCATCGCCGACAACGTCCTGTACGACATGGTTGAAGAACCTGGTACCGGCAATTTCTGGATTGCCACGTACACCAAGGGGCTGGAGTACTGGGACCGCAAGGCCAACAAGTTCATCCACCATCCTTCCGTGCAGGGTGACCCGACTACGCCAAGCGACAACCTGGTATACAGTCTGGTCTACGACAGCAAGGGCCGGCTCTGGGCTGGTACCAATGCCGGGCTCTGCCGTTATGAAGGCGCTGGCATCTTCGTGCGCTACCTGGCCTCAAAGGACGACACTACTCTGTTGCCTTCAAAAAACATCAGGGACCTGATGGTAGATTCATCCGGCAGACTATGGATAGCTACCAACGGTGGAGGAGTGGCCCGCTATGTCGAGGCTACCGATTCGTTCGAGCACTGGACCAAGCGCGATAGCCTGCAGTCCAATGTAGTGCTCGGACTGGTTGAAGGCACCGCTGGTTCGATCTGGGCGGCCACGACGAACGGGCTCTCGGTGATGGATCCGGAAAGCGGACGCTGGCGCCCGTTCTTCGATCAGAGCAGGCTTCGTTTTGGCGAATTTACCTCCGGCCGATTCCGTAATTCATCTGGCATACTGTATTTTGGCGCATTGAACGCCCTGTACCGCATAGATCCGGCTCGGGTCAGCTATGCCTCCACCATACCACCCGTCAAGATGACGAGCATCAAGGTCCTGAACAAGGATTTTGATTCCGGCCTGGCTCCATGGTTTACCGACAAGATCCAGCTCGGATGGAGCGAAGCGAACCTGTCACTCGGCTTTGCTGCCCTCGATTACGGTGATCCGCTGCGCGTGCAATATGCCTACAAACTTGAAGGCTTTGACGACGACTGGATCTATTCCGGTGCCCGTTCCTACGCCAGCTACACAAACCTGCCCGGCGGAAAGTCGTACGTGTTCAGGGTCAAGGCTGCCAACGGCGTCGGTGACTGGGGCGACGATGCGACAGCCTTGCGCGTCACGGTGTCCCAGGCTCCCTGGTATAGCTGGTGGGCGATACTCGTGTACCTGGCACTGCTCTTTGCAGCCATCTGGACCATCAGCGTTTTCAGGAGTCGAGCCTTGCTGAAGGGCCGGGTCGACGAGTTGTCCATCCTTAAAAACCAGCTTGAGACCGCCAATGTGCGCCTTGAAGTACTCGCCGCGCACGATGGCCTCACAGGCCTGCTCAACCGCCGTGCCCTCGATGCAGAACTGTCCCGCCGCTGCGTGGCTGCAACCAGGCTCCAGGAACCTGTCGCCGTGCTTATGATAGACATTGACTACTTCAAAGCCTATAACGACCGCTACGGCCACCAGGCCGGTGACGAATGCCTCATCGCCGTATCGGCGGCCATATCGGCCGCGCTGGAACGGCCCCAGGATTCAGTTGCCCGGTACGGTGGCGAGGAGTTTGCCGCTATTATGCCGGGAAACAGTGAAGCCGGCGCCTTGAAGGTCGCCGAGCGTGTTCGTGCCGCTGTCGAAGCGCTCTCCATGGAACACGCCTCCTCAACCGTAGCACCTGTTGTAACCGTGAGCGTTGGCTACACCTCGGTTGTCCCTGATGCGGGCCTGAACCCATCCGCCTTGCTTGACCTCGCGGATGCTGCCCTGTACCGTGCCAAGGAAGCGGGACGCAACCGCGTGCTGGCCTGAAGATCCAGCTTTATAGTACGCCTGAATCGGGCCGTGATACGGTTTCTTCTTTATAAAGGCCATCTATGAATTTTGCGTTGGGGCCCGCCTTAGCAAAACACCCGCCGCGCTAACGCGCGCGGCAGGTGTTTTGCTGGCGCCCAACGCAACCTTCCCTATGTTGGCTTTTAAGTCACACCCCGGCCTGATTCAGACGGGATGCAGGGCAGATCAGCAAGGTGTATCGCGCGCTGGGCTTATAGTTCATCAGCCGAGTCTTCAAGCCCAAGCGCCAGAGTGATTTTCCGGGATACCTTGCGCATCGTAGTGGTGTCGATTGAGCCGGTGAACCTTGTCATCCTGTTCTTGGGTATCGTGTGCAGGTTGTCTGCCTGCACGAACGATGGCAGTGGCAGGTTTCCTGCCCTGTCGATAAACACCTCCGTCGGGTAGCCCTTGCCTTTCGTGGTAATCTCGACAACGACGACTTTGTCGAGATACTCAAGGACTGCCTGCCGCGTAACGACCAGTACCGGCCGAACCCCTGCTTTTCCACCAAGATCGACGTACCAGATGTCTCCCCTGTTCAAGGCTCGCCCCAGACTTCGGCTGCCATCCAGGCTTCATCCTCTTCCTGGTACGTGTTTTTTTCAATTTTGAGCGAGCTTATCCACTGACTTTCGAATTGCTCGACTTTTTTTTGCCGTATCCAGCAGGCAATCGCTTCTCTGATCAGGGCGGTACGCGTCTTTTGTTGATGCTCTGCCACATTGTCTAGAAACGAGACCATCGTGTCATCAATAGTGATCTGCAAACTCTTCATGGTAAAAACATATAATAAAAGATATGGAAAAACAAGTTGTATTTGATATGTTTCAAGTTCATCGCGCAAGCAATTCTGCCCAGGCTTGTAAACACGCCCGGGGCAGGCCGAAGGAAGGGTTTTTAAATCTGAAAGGCCAAAACATGAATTTTGCGTTGGGGAGTCGTCTTACGGTCATCGCGCAAGCAATTCAGGTTTGGCTTAATACCACGTCTGAATCAGGCCGGAGGAAGGGTTTTTAAATCTGAAAGGCCATGACATGAATTTTGCGTTGGGGCCCGCCTTGGCACAACACCCGCCGCGCTAACGCGCGCGGCAGGTGTTGTGCCGGCGCCCAACGCAACTTCCCTGATGATGGCTTTTAAGTCACACCCCGGCCTGATTCAGACGGGATACCAGGCAGACCTGCCAGGTCTATCGCGCGCTAGTCGTATCCTGGCATTCTGCAGGAGCCTGTAAAGCGACTGGCTTACAGTTGACTAATCCTACGGCTCCGACAATGCAGTAAAAGGCACATCCGGACCGCATCAAAAAGGTCACAGAACAGCCATCGCATAAAAAGTGCGCGGGGCGACCGTGAATCAAGGGGCGAGCGATAAGCGACCCCCTTGTATTCACGAGGCGGGCCCACGCGCGAATTCATGAATGGCCATTTTGAAAAGCCTCTTTGAACATAGCGGTCCGGATGTGCGTGGCCGTTCAAGTCATACCCCGGCCTGACTCGGGCGGGTATACAAAGCAGACCAGCTAGGTCTATCGCGCGCTAGTCGTATCGTTATGCCGTAGGAGCCTTAGGAATAGTCAACAGTATCACCGTTGACTATTCCTAAGGCTCCGACAATGCAGTAAAAGGCACATCCGGACCGCATCTTGCTGTTAAAGCATGAGCCCAACCGGGGCTTGCAATGCTTGGCGGCTATGGAACCGTTGCTATTTGTTCTGAGTAGCCCCGCATGCAAAGGTCGAGGGGCGACCGGAGCATCGTGGCCTCGCGCGGTTTGCGCGAGGTTCGATGCACCGAGGCGGGCCCCCTCGACTTTGGCATACATGGTTTTTTATGAAAACCTGTGCAACTTTCCCGGTTCCATAGCCGTGCAACTTTATCAGCTTGCCCCGGATGTGCTATAGTCGCCCCATGGCACTGAAAGGCTCTTCTTCTCAATACGACGAATCTAAAATCAAGACCCTCTCGTCGCTCGAGCACATACGCTTGCGGACGGGCATGTACATAGGGCGGCTCGGAACCGGCAACAATCCCGACGACGGCATCTACGTCCTCCTCAAGGAAGTCGTGGACAACGCGGTGGACGAGTTCATCATGGGCGTAGGTTCCAGGATCACGGTCAACATTTCGGACGGATCGGTTTCGGTCAGGGACCGCGGACGCGGTATACCCCTGGGCAAGGTCATAGACTGCGTGTCCATCATCAATACCGGCGCCAAGTACTCCGACGACGTGTTCCAGTTCTCCGTAGGGCTTAACGGCGTGGGCACGAAGGCCGTCAACGCGCTGTCCACCAGGTTCCGCGTCGTCTCATACCGTGAAGGCAAGTACTTCGAGGCCATCTTCGAACGGGGCGTACTCAAATCGAAGAAAGAGGGCACCGCCTCGCGGGAACCCAACGGCACCCTCGTCGAGTTTACGCCGGACAGCCAGATGTTCGGCGATTACGCGTACAACATGGAATTCGTCGAGAAGCGGATGCGCCACTACGCGTACCTCAACTCCGGCCTTACACTGGAGCTCAACGGGCAGGAATTCGCCA
>JAIFMD010000186.1 GCA_020048755.1 Spirochaetota bacterium | reverse complement strand
GGCAGAACGGAAACCTCGGTAACGGCCATCTCCGGCCGCATCGCGCAGATGAAGGAACTGGTCTCCGACGAGGACGAGCGGCTCAAGGCCTCTTCGTCGGCACTGGGCCACATCATAGAAGAGGTAAAGGATCTGGCGGGTCTGGCCGACGAGCAGGCAGAGGCGATACGCGGTTCACGGGCCTCGGTAGATACCCTGGCCTCCCGGATTTCGGCGTCAGCCGAGGCCATGGACACGATGTCCCACGCATTCTCCGGGCTTACCGAGGCCTCGGACGCGGGGTCGGAGACGATAGCCCAGGTGCGCGAACTGTCAGACGATGTGCTCAGGAAATCGGAGAGCCTGTCGGAGGCCAGCGACGTGATAACGAACATCGCGGGGCAGACAAACCTGCTGGCCATGAACGCCGCCATAGAGGCTGCGCACGCCGGAGATGCGGGCAAGGGGTTTGCCGTAGTAGCGGACGAGATACGCAAGCTGGCGGAATCCACAGCAGAGCGTTCCGGCGAGATAGACCGCACACTCGTCGATGTAAAGGCGACAATCGAGGCGATGCGGAGCCAGTCAGGCACCGCTGAAACGTCTTTTTCTAAAATGCGCGACCTCATACGGGAGGCTGGCGTGCTCGAGGAGCGCATCCGCTCGGCCATGGCCGACGAGCGGAACGAGAGCATACAGGTGGTTTCAGGGCTCGATACGTTGTCAGCATTGTCTGAACGGGTACGTGAAGGAGCCGCTGGAATCCGCACGGCAAGCTCGGCGATCGCGGGAGACGTGGGCAACATCACCGGACTGAGCGCCCGCGTCAGCGGCTTAGCCGGGGAGGTCGTGGCAGAGGCGGACGGGTTGACCTCGGTATCAGCTCTGCTCGGTGAAGGTGCAGTGCGCAACAGCGAGCAGGCTGCACGTGCCATGGCCAATGCGGAGCGGTTCACCATACGGGAAGCCTGATGCGGAACAGCCACATTTAACCATTCTTTAACATAAGGCTCATGCAAGTGCAATATGGCTCCTGTAGTTTCTTCCTCGAAGTTCATATCAGGAGGAACCATGAAGAAGACAACATTGGTAATAGCGCTTGTACTGGCCGCGGCCAGCAGTTTCGCGCAGGGAAAATTCACCTGGATCTCGGCCAAGAGCGATGATCCGGACAAGATGATTCCTGGCATCGACCCGTCAAAGGTCACCGGCACCGTCGTAACTGCAGGCAGCTCTACGGTTTACCCGGTCTCGGAAGTAATTGCCAGCATGTTCAAGGAAGACGGCTTCATGGGTCAGGTTACCATCGATTCCATCGGATCGGGTGCCGGCTTCGAGCGCTTCTGCAAGACAGGCGAGACGGACATATCCAACGCTTCAGTCGCGATCGGTACCAAGCAGCTTGACTGGGCCAAGGAAATTGGCAGAACCCCGCTCGAGTTCAGGCTCGGCACCGACGCACTGGCGGTAGTCGTCAGCAAGAAGAACACCTTTGCCAAGGACATCACCCAGGCCGAGCTCGCCCTGGCCTTCTCCACCGCCACCCTATGGTCCGATGTCCGGGCTTCATGGCCCAAAAAGGAAATCAAGCGCTTCAGCCCCGGCACCGACTCGGGCACCTTCAGCTACTTCGTCGAGCACCTGTTCAAGAAGAAGGCTGATCCCATCCTGAGCTCCAAGAACCTGCAGCTCTCTGAAGACGACAACGTGCTGGTCCGCGGCGTGTCGGACGACATCTACGCCATCGGCTACTTCGGCTTTGCGTACTATATCGAAAACAAGGCCAAGCTCAACATCCTGTCCATAGACGGCATAGCGGCCAACGCCACCAACGTCGACAAGGGAACCTACCCCCTGGCCAGGCCGATATTCATCTACAGCGATGCCAAGATCATGAACGAGAAGCCCCAGGTGGCCGCGTTCATCGCCTACTACCTGACCTATGTACCCGAAGCCCTCAAGAAGGTCGGTTACTTCCCCGCTCCCGCGGCCGCATCCAAGGCAGCCAAGCAGAACTGGCTTGATGCCGTAAAGGGCCGATACTAAGTCACTGTAGAGACTCAAGAAGATTTGCTAAGGAGGCCATTGGGGGATCTCCCTCAATGGCCTCCTTTATAGTTTATTGCTATGCAAGGTTCTGCAAGAAAGCGGGCACGATGAAACACGGTACGATTGGTTTTTACCCGGAAGAGCGGCTTGGCCGCCTTTCGTTCCGCCGCGCACCACGACCGACTGAACGTCTGATACAGGCTTTCCTGTTCTTCTGTGCGGCAGTTTCCATCCTGACGACGGCAGGAATCATTGTGGTTCTCGGCACCGAGTCGGCTGGCTTCTTCAAGGAAGTGAGCATCCTCGAGTTCTTCACAGGCAAGGAATGGCAGCCGTCCATAGGCAAATTCGGCATAGCACCGCTGTTTGTCGCCACGCTGACCACCAGCCTGACCGCCATGGCGGTAGCCCTGCCACTCGGGCTGGCTGTAGCCATTTACCTGGCGGAATATGCCCGACCCAGAGTACGCGAGACACTGAAACCCGTCCTCGAGGTGCTGGCTGGCGTTCCGACCGTAGCCTACGGCTACTTTGCCCTGACCGTTGTTACGCCGTTCCTGCGCGGCCTTCTGGGCCAGGAAAATGTCGAGGTGTACAACACGCTGTCAGCTGGCCTCGTTATGGGGGTGCTCATACTGCCGCTGATAAGCTCCATGTGTGAAGACGCGCTATCCTCCGTTCCAGGCAGCCTCCGCGAGGCGGCCTACGCGATGGGTGCTACAAAACTTGAAACAAGCGTCAAGATAATCGTGCCCGCAGCCTTTTCCGGCATTGCCGCTGCTTTCATACTCGGGCTCTCCAGGGCGGTTGGCGAGACGATGATCGTGGCACTGGCAGCAGGCGCAGGTCCGCGGTTGACGCTCAACCCGCTCAGGTCAGCTGAAACAATGACCGGTCACATAGTCAGGATCTCCGGCGGAGACCTGTCCTATGACTCGATGGACTATCGAAGCCTGTTCGCCATAGCGCTCGTGTTGTTCGTTTCAACGCTGTTCCTCAACATCCTGTCAAGAAACATAGTCAAGAAATACCGCGAGGTGTATGAATGACCGGTACCTTCAACCAGAACCTGAGTGTCAGGCATGTCCGGGGATCCCGATGGCAGGCGGCGTTCGCGCTGGCAACAATCCTGGCCGTAGCATTCCTGGCTACACTGGTGTTGACCATCGTTGATGACGCATTCGGCTGGGTCATCATGATGGACGAAACCGACCGCAGGGAACTCACCCGTGACGGCGTGACCCTGGACGCCCAGAATACCGCTCAACTGCTCGCGACGATAGACGAGCATCTGTCCCCGCGCCGGTACCGCGCCCTCGAACGGGAACTGCCCTTTGCCGATCGCGGAAGGGATGACCTGTACGCGCTGGTGCTGGCTGAAATCGTAAACCCCGAGATCGCCGAGACCTACAACCTCTTCGAATCGCTTGTATCCGCTCAAGCTATCAAGGCGCAGGCTGCGGAAGAGTATCCTGAAGGACTGCTTGTGTTCCGCTCCTGGGTCAACGCCAGGTTCCTGCTGGCACCACAATCAGCCGTACCGCTTGCCGCAGGTATCAAAACTGCCATACTAGGCACACTGATGACCATCCTGATCACTCTGGCATTCGCCTTTCCCATAGGCATAGGAGCTGCCATCTGGCTTGAAGAGTATGCCAGAGACAGTTGGTTGACCCGGGCCATCCAGGTAAACATCTACAACCTGGCTGGTGTCCCTTCAATCATATACGGCATGCTAGGTCTGGCAGTCTTCGTAAGGGGACTGGAACCGATCACGTCAGGCGCGATCTTCGGAGCATCCGCAGCTGGCGACACAGCCAACGGGCGGACCATCCTGTCTGCAGGCCTTACGCTTGCCGTACTCATCCTTCCGGTCATAATAATAAACGCGCAGGAAGCCCTCAAGGCGGTTCCGGGCTCGCTCAGGCAGTCAAGCCTCGCGGTAGGCGCAACAAAGTGGCAGACCATACGCTACCATGTGCTCCCGGCCAGCTTCGACCGCATACTCACGGGAACGGTACTGGCCATCTCCAGGGCCATAGGAGAGACAGCGCCCCTTGTGGTCATCGGCGCGTCGACCTTCCTGACCCAGGACCCCACGTCGATATTCTCCAAGTTCACAACCCTGCCGATACAGATATACCAGTGGACCTCTCGCCCCCAGGCGGAGTTCAGGCATCTGGCAGCTGCGGCCATCGTCGTCCTTCTGGCGCTGATGCTGTCGCTCAATTCATTCGCCATTGTAGCGCGCAACAAGATGCGCAAGCAGAAGAGGTTCTGAAGATGCAACACACCCCCACCACAGACCGTTTCGAGGTAGCACTAGGCTCGGAAGAATCCGCCTACGCGCTTGAAACCCGGAATCTGAACATCTACTACGGCGATTCAAGGGCAGTCAACGAACTGTCCATGGGATTCGACCGCCGCAAGGTTACCGCCATCATCGGCCCCTCGGGTTGCGGAAAAAGTACGGCGCTGCGCTCGTTCAACCGGATGAACGAACTGATAGCCAGCGCCCGGACCGAGGGCGAAGTGCTGTTCCACGGTGTCAACGTCTACGACCCTGGTGTGGATCCCGTTCAGGTGCGCCGCTGGATAGGCATGGTATTCCAGAAACCCAATCCGTTTTCAAAGAGCATCCACGAGAACATAGCCTGGGGCGCCCGCATCAACGGATACACGGGTGACTTCGACGAACTGGTAGAGGACAGCCTTAAGCGCGTGGCGCTATGGGACGAGGTCAAGGACAAGCTCAAGGAGAGCGCCTATGCCCTGTCAGGCGGGCAGCAGCAACGGTTGTGCATAGCCAGGGCCGTAGCCCTCAAGCCCGAGATACTCCTGATGGACGAGCCGACGAGCGCGCTCGATCCCATCTCCACAGCCAAGATCGAGGATCTGCTCGACGAACTCAAGAAGCAGTATACAATCATCATCGTGACGCATAACATGCAGCAGGCGGGCCGGGTCTCTGACCGCACGGCGTTCATGTTGCTCGGTGATCTCGTTGAATATGCCGATACCAAGGAACTGTTTTTCAACCCCAGGGACGAACGCACCGAGAACTACATCTCGGGCCGGTTCGGTTGAGTCAAGGAGACTTCAGATGATGCGCATACAATTCAATGAGGAGCTGGGCCGGCTCCACCACGATATACTGGCCATGGGTTCGCGGGTAGAAGAAGACCTCCGCAAGGCCCTGCTCGCACTCAAGACCGGCGATGTGGCATTGGCCAACGAGGTCAAAGCCAGCGACGAGATCGTCAATGCGCTGCAGCTCAAGATCGAAGACCAGGCTGCCATGCTCATTGCTACCCAGCAGCCGGTTGCCAGGGACCTACGGGAACTGGTCACCATATTCAAGATCACCGACAGCCTTGAACGCATCGGCGACCATGCGGTGCACCTGGCCAAGACCGCCAAGCGGCTCTCCGACGACCCCTATCCACGTCCGCTCGACAGGCTGGAACGCATGGCAACCGTTGATATCGCCATGGTGCACGACGCGGTAGCCGCCTACCTCAACCAGGACGAGGCTCTGGCCCGAAAGGCCGCGGCAATGGACGACGAGGTAGACGCGGAGCACAAGGCCTTCATCCAGGAAGTGCTTGCGTACCTGACAGAGAACCCCGGCAAGGCGCAGCAGGCTACCAAGCTGATAGCCACCTCGAGTTTCCTGGAACGGCTCGGCGACCATGTGACAAACCTCTGCGAGGCTGTCGTATTCATGGTCACCGGAGCCCACACCGAACTCAACGAATAGGAGTCACCGTATGGCCAAGGCTGTGATCCTCGTCGTGGAGGACGATCCAGACATCCGTGAATTACTGGTATACACGCTGGGCAAGGAAGGGTACGAGATACTCCAGGCGCCATCCGGCGAGGCGGGCCTGAAGGCAGTACAGGAGAAGAAACCCGATCTGGTGCTGCTCGATGTCATGCTTCCGGGCATCGACGGGCTCGAGGTGCTCCGCAGGATCAAGGCCGGGCAGACCAGCAAGGCCACATCGGTGATTCTGGCCAGTGCCAAGGGTGAGGAATCCGATGTAGTGGCCGGGCTGGAGCTCGGGGCAGACGATTATGTAACGAAGCCTTTCAGCCCGCGCGTGCTCGTAGCCAGGGTCAGGACAGCGCTCAGGCGGGCCGAAAAACCTGAATCCGGAATGGCCGAACCGGCAGACATCGTAGAACAGGGTGGTTTCAGGCTGGATTCCAGCCGGCACGAACTGCACGTCGATGGCGCTCCCGTCGATCTGTCAGCCACGGAATTCGCCATACTCGAGCGGCTTGCCCGCTCGCCAGGCCGCGTGTTCACTCGCTCGCAGATCATAGACGGCGTCCATGGCCGTGACTATCCGGTAACGGACCGCTCGGTGGATGTACAGGTACTCTCCATACGCAAGAAACTCGGCGGCCGCGCCGACCTCGTAGAGACGATACGCGGCGTCGGATACCGCTTCAGGGACGAGTAATGCGCAAACCCCGGCTCGCTGTCAGGACCTTTGCCCTGATAATCACGGTATCGGCGGTGGCACTGCTGGTGATGACCATCGCGTCCGCCCTGGCGATGCGGAAACTGTATTACGATGCAACGCTTTCAAGCCTGAGTCAGGCGGCGGCCGCGCTTGCCAACGAAGCGGCCTACAGAAATACCCCGCCCGGAGGGTCGTTGCTCGATGATCCGGGCGGATTCTGCCGTCGGGTCGCCGCGGGTACCAGTCTTCGCGTTACTGTCATAGCCCCGGACGGCACCGTACTCGGAGACTCCGGGACTGCGCCGGAGACCATGGACAACCATGCGGGACGGCCTGAAATCGCTGCGGCGCTTCTCGGAGAAAGCGCGACCAGCATGCGAAGTTCGCCAACACTCGGCGTCGCGATGGCGTATGCCGCCGCACCGGTCCGCGTGGACGGCCGGATTGCCGGCGTCGTCCGGGTGGCCATGGCGGCATCGGCACTAGGATCTGCCATGACACCCTTCATCCTCGCGTCGGCGATAGTGGCGGCGGCAATGCTGGCCGCCATGGCTTTTGCGAGCGCCCGCATCGGTGACAGCATAGCCGGCCCCATGAAGGCGCTGATGGACGCTGCCAGCGACTGGTCCGCCGGCAGGCTGGAACGCCGGGTCAGGCGCTTCGAGGATCCGGAACTCGGCCCGCTAGCCGACACCCTGAACGCGATGGCCGCCGAACTCGCCAGCAAGCTGGTCACGATGGAGCGCCAGAAGAGGGAACTTGGCGCAATACTCGACGGCATGGGAGAGGGGGTCCTGTCCACAGACGCCGGATTCATAATACGGCTGGCAAACCCCGAGGCCCGCTCCCTGCTCGGGCGCACAGGCTCCATGCAGCCGTTTGAAGGCCTGAGCCTGCTGCAGGCCACGGGTACAATCGCGCTTGACGAGCTGGCCAGGCGCTGCGCGGCCAGCGGCCACCGGGAAGAAACTGAAATAACGCTGTATGGCGACGATACCCGCCACCTCCTGGCCAACGCCGAGCCTGTGGCGCTTGAAGTTGGCCGCGGAGGCGTTGTCCTCGTACTCAACGACATTACACGCCTCAAGCGTCTGGAACGAGTGCGCAAGGATTTTGTCGCCAATGTATCGCACGAACTCCGGACCCCCATAACGCTGATCAAGGGGTTCACGGAGACACTCGAGGATGTGGACGATCCAGCCGAGACCCGCCATTTCCTGGGCATCATCAAGCGG
Organism: Spirochaetota bacterium; assembly: GCA_020048755.1. GTDB lineage: Bacteria > Spirochaetota > Spirochaetia > Treponematales > UBA12059 > SZUA-370. The sequence continues at coordinate 16,951 of JAIFMD010000186.1, read as the reverse complement.
CATGCCGACCGGATGAATTCGATCATCGAAGACCTTCTGTCGCTGGCCAGACTTGAAGGCCCCGATCAGGCGGGCATGCAGACTTTCACCGTGGATGCAGCCCTCCTCTTGGACCGTGCGGTGGAGTCTCTCGGCAAGGGCCCGGCTGAAAAAGGCAGCTCCATTTCTATCACCTGCGAGGCAGGCTTGCAGGTGCGCGCAAATGAAGGCCTCCTGGAGCAGGCGCTCGTCAACCTGCTGGACAACGCCGTAAAATACGGCCCGCGCGGTGGCACCATACACGCAACAGCATCCAGCGAAGCTGGATTTGCGCGTTTTACCATAAGCGACGAAGGCCCGGGTATCCCCGCCCGCGACCTTGGCAGGCTGTTCGAGCGATTCTACCGGGTAGACCGGGCTCGGAGCCGGGAACTGGGCGGCACGGGCCTGGGGCTGGCCATAGTCAGGCACATAGCACTGGCTCATGGTGGAGACGCATCGGTTACCAGCAGGGAAGGCTCGGGCAGCTCGTTTGTCATCCGCATACCGCGCTGGCCTCCATCGGGAGCAGACAGCGTCCAGGCCAGGCCGTCCCTTGACGATACCAGGACGCACAGTTCGTAACCGCCCCCCAGCCACCGCCTGACACGCCTTGCCGGCAACTCGACGATGGTTGCCCCTGACGCGTCCAGCATGGCAGGCCGACCCCAGGGACTGTCGGGGACGAGCACCATGGGGAGCCCCATCAGGGCCACAGGCAAGCCCGTCACCGTCACGGCCACCCGGTCCTCTGCCTTCAGGTGATCCACCCTGAACCTGTGCCCGGCCACGATGACAGCCAGACCAGCCGGATCCAGATCCCAGGGATCGTCGAGCCTGGCATCAGCCTCCTTTGCAAGGTGCTCAAGGTCAATACCGCAGTGCCATAGCCCCGCGTTGTAGAAGACAGCAGCAAGACTAGCCGCGTACCCGCCGGCCGCGCTCAGGGGCAAGTCTCCATCGGCAGAAAGCCCCTGCGGCCAGACCGCACCGTAGGGCAGGGTCCTTGACGCCCCGAACGCCGCCCGGCAGAACACCGCCGCCTCGGAACCCCGTGGCAGGACAAGCTCCACCGTCTGCCCTGGCGCAGCCGTGGCGGGCCCACTGGAAGCGGTAGCGGACACCCAGGACAGCTCCCAGGCATCGGCCTGCGCCCAGCATTGCGGAAACGCGGGAACCACCAGCACGACCTTCATGCCTGCCCCCGCCGCCAGACCCTCCGGCGAGGCGCAGGCCCCCAGCAGACCGGCGGCGAACACCAGCACCGCTGGAATACCCTGCTTGATCCGTGAAACACATCCACCCATGTATAGGTCACGCACTCAGGCGCATTGGCGCGTTCGATCCCCCTCAGTTATACAACATAGGAGCTTGCCTCCCATGCGGTTTTATTCCATACTGATCAGAAGATGGAAGACAGCACCGCCTACGCGAATCGCCTCGAGCAAGCCCTGCTAGCCAAGGTCGAGCAGATGGACACGACTGAACTCAAGAGACTCAAAGACGATTTCAAGCTCTACCAGTCGGCTTTCCAGGCTATCTACAACGTGCTTATCCGCAAAGGACTCATATCCGAGGATCCTTACAAGTACGAACTCAAGATATCCGAGGTTACAACGCCGTCGGAAGGCCCCTTTGCAGAGAATGACAAACTTGACCAGATGTGCATCCGACTGTCGCAGTTCGAATCGTACCTGGATTTTCTCAACAACTATTACCAGTTCAGTGTCGATTTCCTCACCATGGGCCGCATCAAGCGCCTGGCAGCATTGACCAAATACTTTATGTTCACACAGTTCTCCGAGACAAGTGCACACATGAATACCAAGTACTTTGCCGAGATAGTCGGACTCGTCAAGAAAGGGACAGACCCGCTGTCAACGGGCATCATCAATGAAGGACTGCTACAGCTTGAAAAAACCAGCCGGTCGATTTTCCAGACATTCAAGGACCTGACACTCCTGCACAAAGAAAAATACAAGCTCGAGGTACGCCGCATCGCGACCAACAGCATGAAACTTGAACATGATTACGTATTTACCCATCAGGATGATGCAATACGCAAGGTAAAACTCAAGATCGCAGAATCGGGCATCGATCAGCCCTTCTACCCGGAACTTGTCGCCGAGGTGCTCAAGGAAGATTACAGCTCGGAGGGCGAGAGCCTTCGGGACGAGGTGATGAAACGCTTCCAGGTGGCCGTCGAGAAGAGCCAGGAACTGTCCGCGGAGCGCAACTTCAAGTCCGTACTGCTCGATGGAGCCAGGGTCATAATCGGGGTCGGTTTCCAGCTGGATGACGCCGTAAAGAAACTGGAAGAAAACGAGGCTCTCCTTGAATCCATGGACAAGTCGTTCATGACAAAGGTAAAAAAGGCACTGCGGGAGATGTTGGGCAAGAAGCGGGAACACGTCCTCCATGAGGTCGAGTACCTCGATCCAGTCTCGAGCGAACGCAAGAACGAATCGATAGACTTCACCTCATTCTGCACCGAAGCCACGAAGCGTTCCCAGAATCTCACCTCGATGGTCTCCAAAAACGGTTCCGCGTTCAAGCGCATGGAGGGTTCCTCGGAAGACCTGATCTACAAATTCCTCAGTAAAAGCATAGAGGAACTGCAGACCTTCCACCGCAAGCTGTCCGCGCTCGACGATTTCTACCTGGGCGCCATAGAGGATCCCGAGTTCAAGGGCCGTGTCCGCAACATCAAGGTAGAACTGGGCTCGATCAAGAACGCGGTCATCAAGGCCAACCAGAAACGGCATGAATACATAGCACAGAAAGAAGAGCTCGAGCAGATGAAGCGTCTAGGCATCTGAGAAGCCTGAACCGTTTCCGGAGCACACCCCAGGAGCAAATATGAAGAAAACCACAATCCTGTTCTTGGCATTGTCCCTTATGGCGGCAGGCTCGCTTGCTTCAGCCAGTCCGGGAGACGCCGGGGCAGATGCCACACGGGAATTCGTCGTAGGCATGGGCACTGACGAGATAGAACTCAACCCCTATAAATCGATATATGCCCACGAGATGCAGCTTTTTACGGCGCTCTACGAAGGGCTTTTTACCTATGATCCCCAGAGCCTCGATCCAGTACGGGCCCAGGCTGAATCTTTTGAAAAATCAAAGGATGGCAAGACCTGGACCTTCGTATTGCGAAGCGACACCCTGTGGTCCGATGGCACCAAGGTCACCGCCCAGGATTTCGTGGAATCCTGGCTCTACCTGCTTGCGCCGGAAACCAATGCTGAATATGCGGTCTTCTTCGATATCATCAAAGGCGCCAAGGCCTTCAGGACCGGCAAGAACAAGTCCCGCTCGTCGGTAGGCATAACGACAAGGGACGAACGCACGCTGGTTGTTCAACTTGATACACCCGCCGCTTATTTTACCCGCTTGCTGTGCCACAGCGCTTTCGTACCCGTCCACCCTTCCCTGCGGGGCGTCCGTACCTGGAAACCCTCGGCGGTAATAGGCAATGGTCCGTACCTGCTCTCATCCATGGACGATTCAGAACTGCTGCTCGAAAAAAACCCTGACTACTGGGATGCCCCCAACGTCGCGGTACCGGCTATCCGGGTCATGTTCCTGGAAACCGACGAAGAAGCAACCACCCTGTTCAACGACGGACAGATAGACTGGCTCACAGACCTGGCCGATGTCGACACGCTGCTATCGCCTGAATCCATCCAGTTCTCGCCCATGTTCGGTACTGGCTATTATTTCTGGAATGCCTCCCGAAAACCCTGGAACGATGCCCGGGTCAGGCGGGCGCTGTCCCTGCTCGTTCCCTGGGACGAGATACGCACGGAAGACAACTACTACGCGCCTACGAGTGTGCTCGTACTACCCTTTGCAGGCTACGAGTCGCCCGAAGGTATCGACGCGCGTGATGAGGAAGAAGCCCTGAAACTCCTGGCCAGCGCCGGATATCCTGAAGGCAAGGGCCTGCCCCCGCTCCGCTTCGTGACCTATGAATCGGAAACCCATGAAGCCAACCTGGCCCTCATGGAAGAAGCATGGCAACGCGTAGGGCTGACCGTTGAGCGCATCGTCGTACCGTCGGGTACACCGATACGGGATATACGGCAGCAGGGCTACGGCCTGTCGTTTACCAGCTGGATAGGCGACTTTGCAGATCCAGCAGCCTTCCTCTTGATGTGGACAAGTGATTCAGGCCTCAACGAAGGCGGGTACAAAAGCCGGGAATACGACGCCCTCGTCTCACGCTCCATGGAAGAAGATGGCAAGACCCGCCTCGCGACTCTGGCAGAGGCAGAGGGCAAACTCCTCTCGGATGCGCCACTCTTGCCGCTGTACCACTCGCTTTCCTTCAATGTCATAGACCTCGAGGCAATTACCGGCTGGCACCAGAACCCTCTGGACGTACATCCGTTCAAGGCGATCGGCTTCGGATCGCCCAAGGCACGGCCCTTTGTTGCCCTCTCGGGAGGTGCGACTCGATGAGAGGACTCAGAAAACTGCTCGGTGCCGTGCTGTACCTGTTCATGGCCTTTCCGCTGTTGCTGGGCGGGCTTACGCTGGCATCGGTCCGGCCGCTGGCCAGCAGTTCCGGAACGATCAAGTCAATGGTCACCGACCAGCGCTTTGCCACCCTGCTTGAATCTCCCGACCTCGTAGTCATGGCTCCCGAAACATTGGAATTCGGTGGCACTACCCTGGACGGCAAAGCTGCGGTCACGGCCTTCCAGTCTTCGGTTCCATCACGCGTCATTGTTGCAACGGCAGGAGAAGCGGTAGATTCCGCGTTCGCCGCGATGGAACGCCGCGAGGCCTTCTTTACCGTGAATGCCAGGCCGCTGAAAGAAGCGCTCAGGTCAGGCGCACCGGTTTTTGCCGACACCTACCTGGCTACCGCCAGACTCCCCGTCGTTGTCGCGCTGCCTGGAACGGCCGTGGCCACAAGCTCAAAGCCCGCCGTCACGGCGCTCGTAGTCAAGACCGCTGACGAACAGCCGGATGCCTGGGTGGTTGGCGAACCGGGTTCCCGGTTTGAGGCTCCTGCGAGATTCGGTGCACTCGGGGCAGGCCTGTCGGGAGCCAGCGTCTGGCTCATCATCACCGGCACAGGCTTGTGTTTTGCCAGCGCCCTCGTGGCAGAATCCAGCTGGCGCCGCCGCCTTGGGCTCCTGGGTTCCAGGATTCTGGTGCCAAGCATCATGGTCCTCATCGTTGGCCTCGTACCGCACCTGATAATTCCTGGTGGCCTCGTCAGGCTGCCGTCCGGCGTTTCCGGTGCCACACTGCCCGATCTCGCCGAGTATCTCCGCTTCGTCAGTACCAAGATCGGCGGCGGTTTCCTGACGGCGGGACTCATCGGCCTCGGCGTCGGCACGGCCTTCGTTTCGGCCAAACGAGCCATTCCAGCCCCGGAAGACGAGGCGATGGATTGAGCGGCCAGCGGGATCCAGGGGAATCGTTCCTCCTCAGCCTCGGCTTTCCGAGCCTGCGCATCCACCGCTCGTTTGACCATTTTGACTTCACGAAACCGGGACGCCGCATCCTGGTCATAGGCCCCATGGGCTCGGGCAAGACGGAGTACAGTGCCCGTGTCTGGCGGGACTCACGCGTGGCACTGCGCAAGGCGAGTTCGGTGTCTGCACGTACGACGACCAGTGGAGCCGACCGGCGGGAGATTCATTTTGTTCGGTTCGGCATTGATACCGAACGCTTCAAGGACTACCCCGAGGACGCCCTGCCCTACCGTGGCGGCTACGAGCACTGCGGCGACTGCATCAGCCAGGCCGGCGACTCGTTTGCCCTCGAGTCAATCATAGCTGACCACCCGGAAGCCGGCACATGGATACTTGACGAAGCCTCGTTCTATGACGAGCGTGTAGCCTATCTGATACGAAACGAATCAGACGCCCGCGGCCTTGTGTTCATCCTGCCTACGCTTGTGCTCAACTTCCGCAAGGAAATATTCAATCAGGCGGCCAGGTTGCTCCTTGAAAACGCCACGGATGTGTTTCCGCTTACCGCATACTGCGAGCATCCGGACTGCATCGCCGATTCCCTGTATACGTACCGCTACTACAATGCCGATGGCCGCGAATGCCCGGCCCTGTACTTTGACCCGCTGATAATCATAGGCGGCGACCGCATCAAGGACGATCCGCACGAGCCCAACTACTGCACGCGCTGCGAAGAGCACCACTACCTGCCCGGCAAGGAATATACCTTCTTTACGCTCAAACCCCTGGGAGAAGCGGCCTCGCGGGGTGACCTCAAGCCGCTGCTTGCCGAACTGGCCGCGATAGCAGGCGACATCGAACGGTCCCGTCTGCATGCCAGCCTCAAGCGCCTCCACCTGGATGGCCAGGACCAACGTCCGGAGAATATGGCAGCCCTGCTCGTGCCATGCATCGCCGAGAAGGCCCTATGCTACCTGTTTGCGGAACAGAACCTGTTGTCGGCAGACCAGCTCAGGAAGATAGTCGCTGACCTCGGCCTGGACCGTGACTACCTGCGCAAGCGCCTCGCGGACAACCGGCGTCCGCTTGAACTGTAAGCCACTACAACCATGATCATTCCGGTAATGGCCGCTGCATATTCATCCCGCTTCTGCAGTATCCTTACGGTATGGGCACTCTGAAACCTGATGCCGTGCAGGCCACTGCCCCGGAGCTCGCCAGAACGGAGCGGCGCTCCGACGGCAGCCTCTGGTACGTGCTGGACAATGCAGCCGCCTTCATGCCGGCGCTAACTGACAGGACTGCCACGCTGGTGTTCAGGGTATCCGCCACGCTGACAGAGCGCATCAAGCTGCCGGCCTTGCAGGAAGCCCTGGCCAATCTGGCACCACGGTTCCCGTATTACCGCGTCGAGCTCAGGCACGGCTTTTTTTGGTACTACCTGGAACCGCTGCTGGACAGGGTTCCTGAACCATCGGCTGATTCCAAGTTCCCGTGCCTGAACATGCGGGTACGGCGACGCGGGCATTTCCTGTTCCGTGTCCGGGCGTACCGTTCCAGGATAGCCGTGGAATTTTGCCATGTGCTCACCGACGGCTACGGTGCGTTGGTATACCTGAAGGCCGTCATCGCTGAATACCTCCGCCTGCTTGGACTCGACCTTTCAGGAGTGCAGGGCGTGTTCAGGCCCGACGAACTGCCGGCACCGGAGGAATCCGAAGACGCATTCAAGCGCTACTTCAAGCAGGACATCCCGTTTCCCGGTGTAGCCAGAAAGGCTTTTCACCTGCACTCGCTGCCACTGTTCCCCGGGCAGTACCGGGTAATCACCGGCATCATGCCTCTTGGACCGCTGCTGTCCCTGGCAAAAACCCGGGGAGCCACGCTGACGGAATTTCTCGTTGCCGTGTATCTGGCTGCCCTCCAGGATATCTACCACGCATTGCCTGGCCCCATACGGCGCACCCTGCATCCGCTCCTCTCTGTCGAGGTGCCTGTCAACCTGCGCCGCCTCTTTCCGAGCACCACAATGAGGAACTTCTCGCTCTATGTGCTGCCCACCCTGGATACGAGGCTGGGATTCTACGAATTCCCTGAAATTGTCAAACGCGTGCACCACTACATGCAGGGCGAGATCGATGTAAAAAATATCTCCATGCAGATAGCCCGCAACGTTGGCGGGGGCAGGAGCCTGCTCGTCAGGATGCTCCCGCTCGCCCTGAAAGGTGTTGCCGCGCGGGCAGTCTACAAGCGACTCGGGGAGGATACGTTTTCGGGGCTCTTCTCCAACCTTGGCCCGGTGGAACTACCTGAACCCCTGGCTGGCAGGGTAGAGCGCTTCGATTTCATCCCCGCACCGAGCCGCCAGTGCAAGACCACCGCAAACGCGGTAAGCTGGAAGGACAGGCTCTTCATCAGTTTCGGCTCCCTTGCCCTGTCTACAGAACTTGAACGGCTTTTCTTCTCGAGAATCGCTGGCATGGGAGTAACCGTGTCAGTAGAATCAAACCTGTGAGGTGCGCTATGCCCGTATGTCCCAACTGCGGTGTCGAACTGGATGAATCGGCCCGGCACTGTCCGCTCTGCCGTTGCGTGGTAGAACCTGATGATGACGAGCAGGCCGCTGGATTGGCAGGCGCTTCATTTCCCGAGAAAACGGTTGATCCAGAACAGTTTGACCATCTTACAGACGCGGAAAAGCGCAAAGCCTTTCTGGAGGTTTTCGCTGTGTGCGTGGCCATTGTGTGCGTGACGCTGCTGGCGGTGGAATTGCTCGTGGACCGCCGGATAAGCTGGTCACTGTATCCCATTGCGTCGGTGCTGTACCTGTACGTACTCGTCAGCATACCAGTAGCTGCCGACACCCACCGCTGGAGGGCTGCCGTACTGGTAGCGCTCGCAACACCGCTGTATATCCTGGCACTCGATCTCCTTGATCCCACCAGATCATGGTTCCTGGTGCTGGGCGGCCCCATAGTCCTGATCGTTGAGGGTTCCATACTGGGTTCAGCGCTAAGCATCTCACGGCTCAGGTACAAGGGCGTCAATGCCATTGCCATCGCACTGGTAGGGGCTGCGGCTGGTTGCGTGGGCCTCGAAGCCGTTACCGACCTGGCGTTGCAAGGCTCCGTGGCGCTGGCCTGGTCAGCTGTGGTGGCCGTTACCTGCTTGCCCGTAGCCGGATTGCTCTTCTACCTCCATCACCGTATCACCCGCCGCGCCAGCCTCAAGAAGCTGTTCCACCTCTAGAGCCTTCGCGGGGGGGAGACGCTTTATACAACGAACTTGCCAATGACCTCGTCCATCTTGCGGATGCTCTCGCGTGTTGCTTCGGCAAGCCCGGAGACAGACTGGGCAGCCTTGTTTATCTGCTGGGCACCAGCACCCATCTCATCCATGCTGCCGCGTATCGTCATGGTTGTCTCGAGCAGCATCTTCATGCCGTCGCGAGCGCTCTCCGCGTCTTTGGTCATGGCCTTGGCCTTGTAGCGGACCGCCTCGGCAGCCGTGTTCATGTCGCGCAACGCCTCCAGGATCTGCCGGGAGCCCTCGCGCTGCTCGGCCATCGCGTTGTCAACCTGGCGCACGAGTTCGTCAGTGGCATCGATGCTCGACGATACACGGTTGAACGATTCCTCTGATTCCGCGGATGCGACCACAACCTCGGCTATGGTTTCCTTGATGCTGGACAACTCTGCCCCTATGCTTTTTGACTGCTCTGCGGAGGTCTCCGAGAGTCGCCTGATCTCGTCCGCTACTACCGAGAAACCCTTGCCGGCATCACCCGCGTGGGCCGCCTCGATAGCGGCATTCATGGCCAGCAGATTGGTCTGGCTGGCTATGCTGGCAATGACCTGGTTGGCTTCAAGCAGCAGTTCCGACTGCGAGGCTATGAGGCCAACCTTGCCGACCACGGCTTCCTGCTTTTCCCTGCCTGCCACGGCTGTCTTCGTAAGCTCCTCAAAACGCTCGGCCATGTGGCCTATCGACGCACTGACTGATCCGATGTTGCCTATCATCTGTTCTATCGAGGCCGAAGCCTCGGAGATGCCGGCTGCCTGCGTTTCAGTCAGCGAGTCAAGATCGGCTATGCCACCTACCACCGAACTGACTGAATTGGTGGCCACGCTGGTGCTCATCTCCTGGTTTGCTGCGAGGCGCCGCACGCCATCTATGTTGGCCAGTATCTCGGCGGTTGCGCTGGCAGACTCGTGTGAACTGGTGGCAAGTTCTTCTCCTATGCCGCCAAGCGTACCCTGGGCTCCCTTGAGCGTAGCAACGATGTCCCGCAGCTTGCCGACAAAGCCATTAAACCCGGCTACAAGATCACCAATCTCGTCATTGCGCTTCAGGTTTATGGTCTTGGTCAGATCGGCATCCCCCTGGGCAAGCTCGCTGAAAGCACTGGCAGTGTGCACAAGCGGGCGTATCGACTGGCTTATGAGGAACCACAAGGCTCCCAGTGATACCGCGAGTACGCCGAAGGCTATGGCGATGACGAGCACTATCAACGTGGCTATGGATTCAAGCATGCCGTTGAGGGGCGTAAGCACGCCAAGCGCCCAGTAGCGGTCAGTGTTCAGGATTGGCAACGGCACTACGACCATGTGTGAAAGCGCACCATCTGCCTGGGCCCGTTTGATCTCGGAATGCAGCCAGCCCTGGGAATATGAAGTTACAATTCGTTCCTGCGACTCGGCATCGGCAGCCTCGGAATACGGTTTGCCGATGAGTTCTGCCCGAGGATGGGATACGATGGTTCCCTTGTCACTCAGCATGAAGGCGTAACCCAGACCAAGTGGCTTGATCGTTGAAACGAGCGCCGCGAGGGATTCCATTGACATATCGAGTCCTGCCACACCAATAGCCATGCCATCAACGATGACAGGAGAGCAGAATGACACGACCATCGTTGGCTTGCCGGCGATTTCATATATTGTAGGTTCGGTAACAACGGTAATACCGGAACTCAAAGGTTCGGTGTAGTAAGCCGAGGACGGGCCACCCTCATAGTCTACGCATTCTTCAAGCTGGAGTTCGCCCCCAAACCTGTTCCAGTACGGTATGAGCCGGCCATCAGAAGCTATGCCGCGGGTAGTCCCTCCAAGCTGACCACCGGCAGCGTACGCTGAATCCTTGCCGTCAAAGGCGTTGGGTTCGAAAATGAACCAGGCACCACCGAATGATGTATTTGCCTCGGCATAGCTGCCCAGGAATTCAATCATGTCGATACGGTTGAGCTGGGTCGTCTTGAGAGACGATATGACGACGGCGAGCTGTTCGGCAGCATGGATACCGGCATCAAGCGTGCCTACAACTTCGGCCGCATACCCCTTGCCGGCTATCTCCGAGGCTGAATAACTCGATGCCGAAAGTTCCTTGCGGACGAGGAACGACAAGGCCGTAACCATGCCGACAAACCCGAATGTCGTGATGGCGGCTGTCCATAGTACCACTACACCCCTGAACCCCAGTCTTGTTTTTCGAGCCACGTTGTTTTCCCTTCTATTTCATTCTGCGTAAGTGTCGCCGGGAGACACCGGAACTGTCAAGGAAGCCGTGAGGCAAGACGTTGCGCAGCCACTACCCTCGAGGACTCCAGAAAAACCTCAAGGGATGCCGCATCGGGGAATGCAGCCTGGAAAAAAGCCTTTCCGCCGCCCCCCTTGCCACCATGTTCCTTGGCCAGAAGGCCAAAAACAGTATCGACTGGCTCGGAACCAGGTTCGGAGGGAGCGGGAGAACAGGCTACGGCCTTCAAATCGGCAGGGCAGGAAACGACAGAAATTCGGCCGAGCCTTGCCAGAGCCCGTGCCAGCCTCGATGCCGCATCTATGCTCTGCGACTCTGAAAAAACGACCACACCCGCGGGTGCGACTGCGTCGAGCACCTGTGACTCCGCGGCCGCGGCGGCATCCCGTGCCTCGTCGAGACTGCGCTCGATTGTCTTGATCCTGTCCTTGCTGGCAACAAGAACCGAAACGATGTCATCTTCAGGCGTACCGGTAGCCGCCGCGGCATCCCTGGCCAGGGCGGCGAGCCTGCGATAGTCGGCAAAAGCACGGTTGCCGGCCAGAAAATACACGCGGCAGCCGATCTTGTATTTTTCAACCCTGGTTATCCTGAACAATCCAAGAGACCCCGTACTGCAGACATGGGTCCCACAGCAGGCGGAATATTCAAGGCCATCTATCTCCACGACACGCAACACACCGGTCTCAACACTGGGTTCCTTGCGCAAGGGAAACGTTGCGGGATCTTCAGGCGGGCACAGGTGGGTCAGCACGCGGTAATCGTCGCGGATGATGCGCAGTACCTCGTCCTCGATGGCGTCTACCTCGGAGCGTTCCATCGGCACAACATCCAAGTCTATGGAAGAATAGCGTTCCCCGAGGTGAAAGGACAGCGTGCCCGCGCCTTTGAGCCGCAGGAGTACCGACGACAGGAGATGCTGGGCAGTATGCTGTTCGCTATGATCACGCCTGCGTTCAACATCGACGAGGGAGCGGATAGTCGCACCCGGAACTATGCCCGCAAGCTGGAGACTGTCGCCTGTAGCCATGATGCGGTGCACCACGTCGTCGCCGGCTTCAAGCACCGCCGAGACCGGGATTCCGGCCAGGGTACCTGAATCGCAGGGCTGGCCACCGCCATCGGGATAGAACAGTGTGCGGTCCAGGATTATTCCGGAGTAGCCGTCCTGATCAGATGTGATGCTGACCACCCGCGCATCGAACTCCCGGGTATCGGGTTGCTCATAGTACAGTTTCATTGTCGCCATGGGTTCAGGATAGCATGACCTGCCAGGGTCTTCAAGCAATCTGGATCAGCCCGGCCAGCTAGCGGAGACCGAAATAATGCTTCTCCAGATACGCTATGCGGTCAGCGGCCGCGCTCCACCGGATGCTCCGCGGATACTCGTCCTTGACCCGCTTGTAGTACTGCCACGATTTCTTGATGTCCCTGAACGGCGTATCCTGCTCGTAGGCGAGGCCGTACAGGTAGAACAACTCGTCGTTACCGTACGGATACAGCTCCAGGTAGCGGTCCAGTGCTTCGATGGCCGCCTGGGTGCGCTTGGCTTCCAGTTCCGTCTTTGCAAGCTTTATGAGCGAGGCCGGATCGACCAGCGCGGCTGAAGCCGTCATGCCTGCGGGCAGCGGGTCCGGTGTTGCACTGGCAGCACCCGTGGCGGGAGTTGCTGTTGCGGTGGTGGTTGCGGCGGGAGTGGCTGGTGCCGAAGTCGTTCCAGCGGCGGTAGACGCTATGACCTGTGCCGCCAAGGGATCAGCGACAGGGGATGCAGTTGCCGCTGCGGCAGGCGCGGGCGTTGCCAGGCTCGCCCGCTCGTTGACCACCACCCTCACGAGGCTCGTTTCCGTGGCCTGGTCCACGGGATTCTGCCGCTGGAAGCGCAGGAGATACTCACCGACAGTTTCAGGATTCATGGCGAAAACGGCCTGGGTTGTCTCAAAGCGCCGCGTCTCGTACCGCAACCCTTCCTTGCCCTCTTCGTCTCCCAGATAGATCCATCCGGTGCCAGGAAACCGCAACTCAAACCGTTCACCCCTGACCGTCTCGATTCTGGTCTCGGCTACGGGCTGGGTCCTGGCCGCATCGACCGAGCGGGCCTGGGAAGGCGGTGTCGCAGGCAGCACGATTACGGGTGCGGGAGGAACGACCACAGGCGCCGGTACGGGGTCAGCCGTTTTCAGAGTCTCGGTTTTAGCCGTAGTTGTTGATGCAACGGCAGGTTTTACCGTGGGTTTTACCGTGGGTTTTACCGCCGGAGCTGCGGCTTTTGCGGGAGCCGCCAGAATAGTCGCGGGAGCCGGGGCCGAGGGTTCCGGAAGCGCCACGGGCACAGCGGCGGCGGTTTTAGCGACGGCAGGGGCAGGCATCGATGAGAGCACCGTAATCTCGGTAGGTATCCCCGGGGGCAGGACAGGTGGAGGCAGCAACCCCGGCTCGGCCAGAGTGGCTACCACGACGTGCGGAGCTGGTTCCGGAACCCGCATAGAACTGATGATCGATGGAACCTCGCGGACTGACTGCGACTCGGGCGGAGTTGCCGTACCGGTGGTCTCAGAAGCAGGTTGTGGCTCTACCGGTGAGGATGCTTGCGGTTCAACCGGTACCGCTGCCGCGGGTGCAGGTTCCGAGACGCAGGCTGACAGGGTCAGGATTAAAACGCAGGCAACCGCCAGAGCCGTGAGGCTAGCGGCCAAAGGAAAGCGGGCTGGACGTTCAATCGACGGCGCCGAAAATAGCTTCAAGCTCTGCCTTCCTGCGACGGGTCAGTTCAGTTACATCGATCGCCCCGAGATCGGGGCGGACGGCGGCCGCGTCGGCCTCAGTATACCGCGACTTGGGTTCCAGCGCCAGCGGCCATGGCCACTCGCCGACTCCGGGTATCAGCAACAGCTCCGCAAGCGCCGGACCAGACCGCGGCACGGCAAGTTCGCTGGCTGAAGATCCGCTCCCGGCCGCCGGGATGCCAGCCGCAGCAACTCCGGCAACAACCTTTTCGTCCCGGCGCGCACTGGTTCCGGCTATCAGAACACCTATCAGCACCGCAAGTATGCCCAGCGATACCACCGCACCGAGTACCAGCCCCACCGTTCTGAAAACCCGCGGCTCAATATGTGGAACAAGCCGGCGAAGCGTTCCTGCCAGCGCCGAACCAGCGCGCCGGGCCATCCCGGTGAGTCCGCCCAGCTTTGAACCAGCGGCCAAGCCTATCCGCTTCGCGCTTGCGAGCGCGCCCGCGAGGAAAGCCGGCGCTTTCATGCGCCTTCCGGCTCCTCGGCAAGCTCAGCTTCAGCCTCTTCGTCGGCCTCGACTCCAGCCTCAGCCAGCTCTTCAGCAGTGCCGGCTTCAGCAGCCAGGGCCTCGGCGGCAGCGAGTTTCGCGGCTTTGGCGGCTTTGCGCGCGGCGGCTTCCACGGCCGGATCCTCGGTCAGCTCGCGGCCGGATTCGTACTCCACATCCTCGTCGTCCACATGCTCGATTTCATCAGGCACTCCGACGGGTTTGCCGTCGGAACGTTCAAGGCGGACGGAAATTACCTTGGTCACACCGGATTCCTCCATCGTGACACCGAGCAGTGCGTCGGCACCGATGACGGTTTTCTTGTTGTGCGTAATGACTATGAACTGGCTGGTCTTTCCGAACTCGCGGAGCAGGTTGACGAAGCGTATCACGTTCTGTTCGTCCAGCGCGGCGTCAATCTCGTCCAGAAAGCAGAATGGCGAAGGCCGTACCATGTACGTGGCGAACAGGAGGGCGATGGCCGTCAGGCTCTTCTCGCCACCGGACAGCAGCGTGATGTTCTCAAGCTTCTTTCCCGGTGGCTGCGCGTAGATCTCTATGCCCGATTCAAGCACATGGTCGGGATCGACCAGCCTGAGTTCTCCGCGCCCACCGCCGAACAGCCTGCGGAACATGTTGTGAAAGTTTTTCTTGACGCGGTTGTAGGTATTCAGGAACATGTCCGCGCTCTCGTCGCGTATCTCCTGGGTAATGCGCCGCAGGTCATCGCGTGCCTTCTGGAGGTCGCCGAGCTGGGTGGACAGGAACTCGTAGCGTTCCTTGACCTCGGCGTACTCCTCCGGTGCCATCAGGTTGACCGAGCCGAGATCCTTGAGCTTCTGCTTGCGCTCGGCGAGTTGCTCGCGCAGGTCTGCAGCCTGGGTGCGCAGTTCGTACATGCGCTCCTCGAACTCTACCAGCTCGCGGCCGTACTGCTCGCGAAAGTTGTCCTTGACGTTGCGAATCTCCGTCTCGGTCTGTGCCAGCCCCAGGTGTTGCCGCTCCAGCTCGGTCTGCAACGACCCGAGCTTGTCTATCTTCTTCTTGAGTTCCTCCTGGCGCTTGCCCAGGTCGGAGTTCTTTATGGCAATGTCTTTTTCAAGCCGCTCCAGCTCGGCGGTCAGCTCGCGGCCCCGCTTCTCTATGCCGGCGATCTCTTCGTCTATGGACGACAGGTCTTCCTCGGCCTCGGCCAGGCGCCTGACCTCCATGCTCGTCTCGTTGTCCAGCTCGCGGTAGTAGCCTTCCTGGCTGGCAATCTCCCGCCGTATCATCCCGAGGGACTCTTCGGCAGCCTGCACCTGGGTCTGCATGCGTATGCGGTTGCCCCGCAGTTCCTCCAGGGTCTTGCGGTACTCGTCGATACGCAGCGACAGCTCGCGGTTTTCCTCACGAAGCGTAGCGATGCGCTCGCGGCGTTCAGTCACGCCGTCCTTGATGGAGGCCATGAGCGCGTCTACGGCCCGCTTCTTCGTGATGATGCCTTCGGGTGACAAAAACTCGTCTATGAACGACGGTGTAGTAAGGCGGTAAGCCTCGTAGCGCTCTTTCAGCTCTTTGGCGCGCTCCGCAGACTCGGCCATGGCGGTTCGGGCGCTCTCTATCAGCGTGCGAGCCTCCGCCGCGCCGTAGTCCTTGAGCCGCGCCAGGTCGTCCAGGATGGCCGCCTTGCCTGAGAGCCTCGCGATGATGCCGGAGATCAGGCCGTCTATCAGCTCTTCGGCCGCCTTGCGTTCGACGGCCGAATAACCGGTTTCCTTGAGGCGGGCGTCCAGCTCCCGCACGATGTTCTCGGTTATCTCGTCCAGCTCGGACTGCGCCGTTACCAGGTCTGTATC
Source organism: Spirochaetota bacterium (assembly GCA_020048755.1). GTDB lineage: Bacteria > Spirochaetota > Spirochaetia > Treponematales > UBA12059 > SZUA-370. The sequence continues at coordinate 852 of JAIFMD010000186.1, read as the reverse complement.
AAAGCCGATGATCTCGCGCTCGGCCTTGGCTATGGCGGCATCGTTGGCCTTGATGCGTTCCTCTGCGGAGCGTATCGACCCCTCGAAGCCCAGGATGTTCTTCTCTATCTCGGCTATGCGACCCTTGTGGCCGCGCAGAATTTCATTCTTCTCGTCCTCGTCCTCGTGGAGCGCTTCTATCTTTTCTGCCAGTGCACGCAACTTGAGCCTGGACTGATCGATCTTGGCCTTGGTCTCCGCGACGCGCTCGGACAGGAGCTTGCGTTCCTTTTCCTTGCCCACCCGCTCCACCGCCAGGCCGTAGACCGTCTTCTGCACGTCTACAAGCTTGGCCTCCATCGAATTGACGATGTCCAGGTTTTCCTCGAGCGACATGTTGATGCCGTCTATCAGCTTGCGCAGGGTATCGCGCTCGGTGGTCCGTGCAACGATCTCCGTGTCGCGCCGTTCCTTTTCGTTGACGAAGCCGCGAAGCCTGAGCAGGTGCAGGTCCAGCTCGGCATTGAACACATCCTCGCGCAGCGAGCGGTAGGCCAGCGTCTTCTCGGACTGGGACTTGAGCGTGTCATGGCTGCGCTTAACCTCGCCCAGTATGCCCTCGACCTGCCGCATGTTTTCTTCTGTGCGCTCGAGCTTTGTCTCCGCCTCGCGGGATCGCGCCTTGTGCTTGGTTATGCCGGCCGCTTCCTCGAACAGGTACCGGCGCTCTTCAGGCTTGCTGGACAGGATCTGGTCGATGCGGCCCTGCTCCATCACGGAATACGCACTCTTGCCTATGCCGGTGTCCCAGAACAGCTCACGGAGTTCCTTGAGCTTGGCCGGCTGGTTGTTGATGAAGTATTCGCTCTCGCC
>JAIFMD010000020.1 GCA_020048755.1 Spirochaetota bacterium | reverse complement strand
TGGTGTCTGGATGAACCTGAGGGGAAGGCGAGAATACATAGATTCCCCTTGCGGGATTCTTGACGATACCAGCCGCCACTGCCCGCTTGAGCAACATTCTGGATGCCGGGCAGTCCACTTTGCCCTGGAGCGTAAAGAGGTCTTTCTGGTGCAGTACAAGATCCTTGCCCTGTGCGAGATGAAACAGTTGTTTCTGAAGTTCAAGAAGTACGTCCACTGTTCTGAACTCTATAGCACGTATAGGTAGCTACCATGCATAAGTCAACTCGAAGTCAATTTTTTACTGACTTCGTGAGTACATATCTTTCAAAATTTACAGCGCCTCAAACTGGCGACAACTGGAATCTGCCGTCAAGAATTCCCTGTACGGTGATATCCTCGTCAAGATTTTCCCACCGCAGAGCTGTACCGTCGAGCCGGAGGATTACTTCCTGCAACTGGGCAACGGTGGCAGCTTTCAGGATCCGGAATCGATCAGCAGGAAATCCAAGAATCCGTTCGTCTGAAAGTTCCAGAAAAACAATGCGTCCTTCAACCCACACACGGAGGGCGCAGACCTGTGCTCGAGTTGGGGTTTCAGCTATGGAACTCAATATATGCCTCCATGAGATCTTTCTGGAATTCAAACACAAGTCGTTCTATATCGCGTATCTGTGAAGCCGCCAACCTGATGCTGGAAGCCAGCCTGATTGGATTCAGCCAAAATTTTGCCTCGCCATCACTGCACGCAACATGGATAGGAGGTGGCTCCAATCCTTCATCCGAATAGAAATGAAACCGATAAGGGCCTTTGCGAAATACAGTTGGCATTAGTGTAGAATACCACCAATTCCTGGTAAAAGTAAGTTATGCCCGCTCCCCGGGGAGCCGCGGGATCCCCTCGAGGCGGGGTTGCGCAGCAACGACTCCGCCTCGAGGTAGCCCGCGGCAGGGGGCGCGTCTGGCGCAGGCTGCCTGGGATGCTGTAGATGGCGCCCCCTGAAATTGTATACAGGGGGCCAGGAGCCCGTTCAGGGTTATTTTCTGAAATCAGCGAGCAGGCTATCGATGATGGCCTTGTCTTCCGGATCCAGCGCCCGCCTGGGGCTGCTGGTATGACCGCCAGCCAGGCCCATGCCGTCCAGGGCATATTTGAGGGCCTTCTGCGTCTTGCCCGCATACTCAAGGTAGCGGAGGAGCGGCAGTAGTTTCTGGTACAGAGCCCAGCCGGCCTGCAGGTCTTTTTTTACGACGACGAGGTCGTAGAGTTCTACGCATTCTTTGGGCAGTATGTTGCCAAGCACGCAGACCCAGCCTTTGGCGCCCATGACGAAGGATTCGTAGGCCATGTCTTCCCAGCCACAGAATACAGTCAGCTTGTCCGCGGTCTTGAGGCGCACTTCGGTTATACGCCTGATGTCTCCGGTGCTCTCCTTGATGCACTGTATTCCCGGTACCTGGGAGAGCCTGGCAACCGTGTCCGCGAGGATGTCGACTTTTGAACTGGACGGGTTGTTGTAGATCATCAGGGGGATGCCGATGGCTCCCGCGATGCGGCGGTAATGTTCGTACAGTTCTTCCTGGTCGGGCGAGTAGTAATATGAAGGCAGGACGAGTACGCCCGCGGCTCCCGCGCGTTCTGCATAGCGGGCGTTGGCGATGGCCTTTTCAGTCGTTTCAGCCGTCGCTCCAAACACCACGGGAATCCTGCCGGCGACAGTCTTGATGACCGTATCGACTATGGCCTTCTTGTCGTCATCCTCGAGGCTTGCAAACTCTCCGGTGCTCCCGAGTGGAAGCAATCCATGGACGCCCTGCCGTACCAGCCAGTCGGCGTTCTTTGCAATGCCGGCAAGGTCAACGTTTCCGTCAGCGGTAAAGGGAGTAACAGTAACTACATAAACACCGTGCAGACTCATAGTATCCTCCGTTATATCCATTCAGTGCCGTTTCGACGGCATCAATTCAGTCCTGTCCGTGCAAGCGTTGCGTCCGTGGGAATCCCCGTGGCGACATCCCAGCCCCTGGCCTGGTAGTATTCTGCGAGCATGGCTGGAAAATCCGCTATGCCGCAATCCGCATTTCCGGCGTACGTGCCGAATGCGGGTACAGCGCAGGCGCGCGCTGGCAGCAGGTCATCCTCAGCCGTAAAGCCCTCGCGCAGGTTGAACAACCGTTGGAGAGTTATTACACGCTCTGAAACCGCGAGCAGTTCAGCGGCGCTGGTTGTACGGCCGGTGACACACGACAGCAATGCGGCCAGCTGGTCTACTCCCACGCCGGCATACATGAAGAATTTGCAGGTTCCGAGTATGTCCGGCAGGTTGAGGCCGTCCTGCATAATCTTGACGGCCGCTCCTTTGCCGGATTCTGCCCACCTGTCCACGCCGTTGGGGTCCGGCAGGCCATGAGGGCCAAGGCCCCAATCCATCTTGCCGGAGTCCCAGGCCATGGCCTCGGCGGGGTGGATGTGGCACATGCCCCGGTTTCCGGTGCCGTAGCTTATAGCCAGCGATTTGCCTGAACGCGGATCGTGGGCCGGGCCTTCCAGCCCCTTGACGTGCACGGCGAATGCGGCCGAGCCCTTGCCGAGCGTTGCCGCTGCCTTCCTGACGCCGTCGGCCAGCAACGCCCCGATTCCCTGCCTCAGGGCTATCATCCTGACCAGTATGGGCAGCACCTGTGCGTTGCCCCATACCAGGTCCAGCCCTACGGTAGCTGAGGCCGGCAGGATTTTAGCCTCGGCGCACTCGAGGGCAAAGGCGATGGCGGCTCCGGTGGAAATCGTATCCACGCCGTATTCATTGCAGAGATGAGAGCAATGGACAGCGACATCCATATCCTCGTTCTGTACATACGCGGTAAAACAGGAGATGGATTCATACTCGGCGCCACCGTGTTCGGGGGTCTGGTACTCACCGCCGCGCACCTGGACCTTGCGTCCGCAGGCTATGGTGCAGCCCCGGTAGCAGGGATAGGGTTTGACGAAGTTGTTTTTTACAAAATCGTCGAGCAGTTCCGGGCCCTTGCCCCAGGAATTGGATTGCCAGTTCTTTGTAGGCCAATCACCCTTCTCGTCGTTTGCGCCAAGGTCTCCGATGGTGCCGTTGTCGTGGAAGCCTATGGAAACGGGGTTGGTCTGCAGGGCGGCATTGTATTCCCTGAGCAGTTTTTTAAACTCGTCCGGCCTGGCGGGAGCAACGTCTCCCCTGCCCTCGACGGCTATCGCCAGCAGGTTCTTTGAACCGAAGACGGCGCCGGCTCCCGTCCTGCCCGCGGCCCGGTCGCCGAACAGGACCGCCGCGTAGGCGACGCCGTTCTCGCCGCCGGGTCCGATGCAGCCTATTGAGTATCTGCCGGCCGGAAGCTCCTTGCGTATCATGGCGAGTTTCTCTGAAACGAGTTTTCCGGCCAGATGTTGTGCTGGCCTGATTTCGACGGTTCCGTTGCTGATGACCAGGTAGACAGGTGTCGGGGCCTTGCCCTGGATGACGATGTGTTCAAAGCCGGCCCGGCGCAGGTCCGGCCCGAAGTCACTACCCGCCCGTGATTCGCCCCAGCCCCCCGTGAGTGGTGATTTGAAACAAAGTTCGACACTGCCACCGCCAGGAACCGCATTGAGGGTGAGGGGGCCGGTCGAGACAATCATCATGGCCTCTGCACCGAGGGGATCGATGCCGGCCTTCTGACCGTCAAAGAGAATCCTTGCTGCGTATCCTGTGCCTCCGAGGTAGTTCCTGGCAATATCCGCGTCCAGGTCCGCTGACCTTCCCGTCTGGGCACTCAGGTCTACGTGTAGATATTTTCCTGTATATCCGTCAAGTGCGCTGGACATTGTATAGCTCCTTTTTCACGAACCCAGGATGTTCTGTTTCAGCCTCCGACCAAGACTTTGAAGACCTGTATTTCCTGCCCGTCATGCAATATTTCAGCCGGATTTCGGAGTGGTACTCCGTTGGTCATCATGACAACCGGACCACGAAACCGGCTCTCAACCCGGTTCCACAAAGCCTCCGGTATCCGGCCGGCGAACGTGTCGCCAAATTTCCGGAGGAAGTCAGCGAGCGTGGAACCTGGCAGGAAATCAAACGTAAACTGTTTGCCTCCAAGATCCTTCTCCAGTTGCCACATCGCAATCAATGTTACATGCATATCACTGACGCCCGGAACGCTCCGACCGTCCGTTCGAGGGTCCCTGTTCCTTCCCGAGCAGCTTCATCAGGACCACAGCCTGCCCGAAGATATGCGCAGACAACAGTTTCTCGGCTTGTGCCCAGCGGCGCTCCACGAGCGCTTCTATAATTGCAAGATGCTCATTGGACATTTCCTCTACCACCGCGGTCTCGGGAGCGGCAAAATAGAAAAGTTCCGTGTAATAGCGTGCTACGTACTGCTGGAAGAATTGACGGATGTATCGATTACCCGAAGCATTGATGATGCACTCATGGAGACTGTTGTCAAAATCGGGCAGGTTCCCCTTAGCTCCGCTGGTACAGACATCACGGATTCTTTCCAGCTCACCTTTTTCCAGTCTCGCACGCGCCAGCCTGAGGGCCTTGAGTTCAAGAACTTCGCGCACCTCCAGATAGGCATGCATGTCCTCCACCTTCAAAGGATGGGCCAGCCAGCCCCTCCGGGGTATGTGGTCTATGAGGCCGGCTCCCGCGAAGTGGCTCAGGACCTGCCTTACTATCGACCTGCCGACGCCGAACTTCCTGGAGAGCGTATCTTCCCGCAGATAGGTGGGGTTTGGGCTCAGGCTCGCGTGTACGACTTCTTTTATCAACACTTCGTTCCAGTCACGCTGGGTTGGTGGAACGGCAATGGCCTTCCTGGGTTCTGCCTTTCTTCCCTTCCCGGGATTTGCCCGCAGGCGGCGGTTTGGCAGCTTGATGATGACGCCCTTCTCCACGAGCTCCATGACAGCCGCACGGAGCGGTGTGATGCTGACGTTGTAGTATGCGGCAAGCGCCTGGAGCGACAGTTCACTGGTATCCGGATCACCCGACCGGATCCTGTTTTCAAGGTCGTTGCTGATGTAGGCAGTGAGGCTCGACGGGTTTCTGCTCCCATCCGTTTCTGCTTTGGGCATTCATGGTTCTCCATCGTATGATTTAGCCCTTGCTATCCTATGTGAGTTTTTTGCGGATGTCCATGGATGTCCTGGTCTTGCCGAGCCCCCCGAATGTACATCGCAATTCCAGCGGCAGCTTGGTACCAATGTCGTAGACGGCTGCTATGGTCTCATCCAGCGGAATGACCTTGTCATACCCCGCGAGTGCCATCGTGGCACAGGCTACGGCATTGGAGCCGCCCATGATGTTTTTACCCAGACAGGGCACTTCAACCCTGTTGGCGACCGGATCACAGGCCAGACCGGTTATGTTCTGCAAGGCCATGGAAGCCGCATCGATGCATTGCTCCGCGGTACCATGGAACAGCTGTACAAGTCCGGCGGCAGCCATCGACGAGCCCGCGCCGCACTCGACCTGGCAACCGGCAACTTCTGCAGAGAACGTGGCGCCTTCTGAAATGAATACACCGATCAACCCGGCTGCCAGCATGGCTCTGGTTATTTCCTCATGGGAAAATTCCATTTCAGTTCCGGCTCCGATTATGGTTCCTGGCAGGCAGCCACAGGAACCTGCAGTGGGAGCCGCTATGATGACGCCCATGGAGCTTTTAACTTCCATGATCGCTGTTATATACTTGATGACCCGGTTCAATATGCTTCCGGGTATGAGGGTATTGTTTTTTATTCCCTCATCTATTTTGTAGGCCTGTGGACCAAGGATCCTGTCTGAATAGCTGGTGCCGGCAAGGCCATCACGTATGCACTTTGTCATGATGTCCACCAGGTTGGACATCTTCTTCAGGATGTCTTCCTGAGTGGTATTTCCGCGTTGCGCCTCGTACAGGGCGGCCAGTTCCCAGAATTCCTTCTTGCCGTTTTTATCCATCCAGGCCAGAAGCTGTCCGGCGTTGATGAATGGAACCTGGCAGTCGGCACTGGACTGCGTCGGCAATATTGGCACAAGCGAAGTAACACCCTGTACTGCCGGAATCTTTTTCAAGTCAGCAATCAGGGCTTCCGATGTGCCGCAACGACGTTTGATGGTAATCAAAACCTTGCCGGAGCGCTCACAGGTGGTTATATCCTCATAGCTCGCTATGACATCCTTGATCCTTGCCAGAGTATCATCCAGCGGAGCAGCGGCCGTACCTACCGTCACCAGCAGTTCATAAAAATCACCGCAGATCGATACATCGAAGCCATTGAATTTTTCCATCTTGATCATGCCACCGCCCACAGAGATGGCTTCCCATTCCATGCAGAGACCATCATCCGCGCAGGCCTTGATCCGGTAATTGCCAGGATGCACGGCCCCGTAATCCAGAATCCTGTATTCTATGTCAATTCCATTCCGGGCAGCGATTGCACAGGCATCGGGCACTGTTTCATCATTCAGTTCCAGCCCCAGGATGCCACTGGCAAAGCCAATATCGGAACCATGCCCATGATAGGATTCAGCAAGCGAGCCGTTGATGTCCAGGTCAACCGTTATTTTCCTGGCCTTGCAGTACAGAGACTGTCGTACAAGCAGCCCAATCCTGGCAGCCCCCGCGACGTGGGAACTTGAAGGCCCGCGCATGACGGGGCCTATGACATCATTGAAAATGCTGGATGGAAGCTTGTTCATATCCGGGCTCCTCTATGCAGAATGGGTCTTCAAGTCTCACTGTAGCCGCAGACAGGCACATCGATCGATGCAGGGACAGGATATCATCCAGCCCCTGCATTGATAATCAACCTTTATCAGGCACTCTTTTCAGAGGCTGCTGCGAGTTCAATCAAAGCACCCTTTTTACCCCAACCCTTGAGCACTCCCTCGCTCTTTGCCACGATGCAGGTTCCGACCATGTCACCCGTAACGTTTACAGCGGTCCTGCCCATGTCGAGGATGACATCGATACCGAGAATCAGGGCGAAAACAGCCGCGACCATAGTACCGGATTCAACATTCAGTCCTACCATGTTCATGACCGCCAGAAGAACGATGGGGCCTGAACCGGATATTCCTGCCGTACCCATGGTGCCAACTGTAACCACGAACGCAATGACCATCTGCTGGGCAAAGCTGAGGTGGATGCCAGAGGCGAAGGCTGCGGTGAAGACCGCGATAATCTGGTAGTACGCTTCTCCGTCAAGATTGACCTGTGAACCCAACGGCAGTGTAAAACCACCGATGCTCCGGGGGACGCCAAGCTTCTCTTCTGAAACCTTGATCGTCAGAGGAAGGGTCGCGCTACTGCTGCAGGTCGAGAACGCCATGAGGGTAGCATCCTTGGCCCTGGAGAGGAACTGGAAGTAATTCAGCTTGAACAAGGTCATGAGGATTCCATAGACGACAAACAACTGGAACGCGTAACCCACATAGCACAGGGCTATGATTGAAGCTGCAGAACTGATCAGCTTCGTGCCCTCTTTGGCGAATATCTCCGAGATGATGGCAAAAATACCTATTGGTGCGAACTGAAGAACGCCATGTGTGATGCGGAACATGATCTCGGCTCCGCCTTCACAGAACCGGTATACAGTCATCACCGCGTCATTTACCCGGATGTCCTTGTTATCCCTCAGGAATGATACTGAAAGGCCAAAAATCAACGCAAACACCAACACCTGCAGATACGCACCCTGAGCAAAAGCCGCTGCCACATTGCTCGGGACCATATTCAGGATGACCTCCCCTACAGAAGGATTGGTAATTGTAGCGCCCTGTGCAGCACTGACTGAAGTTGCCGCTACCGACAAGCCCAGTCCTGGTTTGAAAATATTGGCTAGAATCAAACCAAAGCATGCTGCAAAAAAGGTAGTTAATACGTAGTAGATGAGTATTTTCCCAGCAACTTTTCCTATCTTGGAAGCCGGCATACTTCCGACGCCCATTACAATCGCAAAGAAAATCAACGGCAGGATGATCATTTTAAGCAGTCTGATCAACAAGCTTCCCAATGGAGCGATTACCGATATCTGGGGACCGACCAGGAGTCCTACAATTGCGCCACCTATCAAGGCCGTCAGGATTCTCCAGACAAGGGGTATCAAGAAATGAATTATTCCGGCCCCAATAATGAGCCCGGCAGCCAAAACCATACAGTACGGTTCCCCTTCTGCATTATTTTTACATTGTAGGAGATGTTTTTTTTATTGTCAACAAAATAATATTTAGTGGGCTGCATGAGGTGGGAAAAGTCAGTGAGGCGAAACATCAAAGTAGTCTGAGAAAGGAAGCAGGGTATTGTAGGGATTTGTTCAGGGTGATGAAGAAAACCTGGAATGCATCCATTCCGCAGGGGCGTGTCTAGCTCGGGACGACTGGGCGGCTGAAAATGACGTCCCATTAAAATATTTCAAAAATAGATCAGCTTTGTCTCGGATTGGTTTATGACACTGGACACTGGCAGAGCCGTCTGGTCCATGCCCGTTCAGGCTGGCATCAGCTTCCTTGCCAGTTCGACGAGGTCCTTCATCACTATGGGCTTTGACATCACGTGATGGGCTCCGAAAACCTTGGCGTGCCTGAGCAGTTCGTCGGC
>JAIFMD010000013.1 GCA_020048755.1 Spirochaetota bacterium | reverse complement strand
CACCAGGCAGCACTGAACACCCGGCTGGACTTCCTCAGGAAAAACGACTTCTCCAGCCTGCGCTACAAGAACGCCCAGGGCACCGACCTCATCGTTGCGCTGCCCGAAGGCCACCAGTGGTTCGGCGGCGGCGACGAGTGTCCGGAAGGCTACGTCTTCGTGGCCAACATGCCCACCGAAGAAGTCTTCACCATGCCGCACCGGACCGGCGCCAACGGCACGGTGGTCAGTCGCTGCCACTCAACTACAACGGCAACCTCATCGAGGATTTCTGGTTCAGCTTCAAGGATGGACTCGTGGTGGACTACGGCGCCAAAAGCGGCCTGGCTACGCTCAAGGAGTTACTTGATACCGACGAGGGTGCGCGGCGCCTGGGAGAAGTAGCCCTCGTGCCCCACGATTCGCCCATATCGAACCTGGGCATACTGTTCTACAACACCCTGTTCGACGAGAACGCCTCCTGCCACTTTGCCCTCGGCAAGGCCTACCCCACCTGCATTGCAGGCGGATCGGACATGAGCAAGGAACAGTTGCTGGCGGCGGGCGCCAATGATTCCCTGGTGCACGTGGACTTCATGGTAGGCAGCGCCGACCTGTCGATCACCGGCATCAAATCCGACGGCACAGAAGTGCCAGTATTCAGGAACGGCAACTTTACTCTATAAGCCCGTCATTCGGCGCTCGGCTCTCTATGGCACCCAGGTACCTGAGCGTGGCTCCGTCCTCGGGCAGGACAGCCACGACCTGTGCGAACAGGGTGCGCGCGTCGCCGAAGCGCCGCTCGTAGTAGGCCTGTATGCCCCGCTCGAAGGCGGCGCGTACCAGGTCCTTCTTGGCACGCAACTCCGCAGGGTCGCCCTCGTAGATGTCGAATACTGAAACCGGCTCGGCCTTGCCCTTGACCTTTACCTTGCCGATAAAACGCATGCGGATGGCCGTCGGATCGGGCAGGTCGGCCAGAATGCGCTCGCTGGCGGCAATGCCAAGGTCGTAGGCCTTGGAGACGCCTTCGAGGCGGCTGGCCAGGTTGACGGCGTCGGAGATGACCGTGCCGTCCATTCTGGCTTCCTCGCCGATGGTGCCGAGCATCAGGCGGCCGGTGTGCACGCCTATGCCCACCCGGATTGCCATCCTCCCCGTATTCTGGCGGTCGACATTGTATGCTGCAACCTTGGCCTGCACGTCGATGGCGCAGCGCACGGCGGACTCGGCTCCGCCGGAAAACAGGGCCATGAAGCCGTCACCCAGGTATTTGTCTATGAAACCGCCGTGCTCCCGGACCGCCGGGCCGACCCGCGCCAGGTACTCGTTGATGAACGCGAAGGTCTCCTCGGGCGTAGATGATTCGGCAAGGCTCGAGAAGGCGCGTACGTCTACGAACAGGACCGCCATTTCCTCGGCGCTGGCATCGCCAAGCGCTATCTGCTCGATGGTGTCCTTCTTGAGTAAGCCAAGAAATTCTTTCGGGACGAAGCGCTCCAGCGAGCGGTTCATCCTGGCCAGGTCTCCGGAATGAGCCTCAGCCAGGGCAAAAGCGCTTGAAAAACGCCTCGTCAGTATCAACGACAGCGTGAAAAGGAAGGCCAGCATGCCCAGTTGTACCAGGAACGCGCCACGGACGAGGCCCGACGACACGAGGATGTCGTGGACCGTGGCGGCAAACATGGCCAGGAACCCAAGGCCGAACAGCCCGGTTCCCAGCCGTTTCCGGAGTGCTGCCACGACGAGGGCTGCGGCTGTTCCCAGGGCCACAACGAGGGCCGCTCCCTGGAACCATACGAGGCCCAGCGACGAAATGCGCGTAGGGGCAACCAGGATGACCGCGGAGTACACAGCCGAGGCAACGGCGGCGGCAAGAACAGCCCAGCGTGGGAATTCGTCAGGATACGTTTCATGGACAAAAGCGGCGAACAGCGCGACCGCAGCGGTAAAGGTCAGGTAGCCCAGGACAAAGAGGATGCGCCACGGCAACCCCGGCACCAGGGACAGCAGGTAGTACTCGTCGTAGCACAGCACCCGGAGGCTCAGCACAAGGCAGAGGAGGCCAAACCACAACGCGGCCTTTTCCCTGCGGCGGAAGACATACAGTCCGAGGTAGTACGCACCCATCACGGCTATGGCACCCACGACGAACAGCTCGTAGGCAACGGCGCGCTCGCGGAGGGCGGCTACAGCGGTGTAGTCACCAAAGAACAGGCTCGAGCGCGTGCCCCCCTGACGGTCGGCAAAATTCGAGGCATGGATGACCAGGTCCAGGCTTCCATCAGGATCGGCTCGCACGGGAGTAAGGAGTGAGAACCAGCCCGGTTTCTCCTCGTACGCCGTCTTGCCGGGTCGGCCGTGCGACTGGACAAGCTCTCCGTTGGCGTAGATGTGCGCGGCGCTCAGGAACGACGACGAACGCAGGCCGTAGTTTCGGCCAGGCTCCAGCCCGGTAATCCTGAGGTGCCAGGTACAATAGCCTTCCGGTTGCACGCCGGGCATGCGATACGCCATCCATTCCGAGGGAAACGGCGCGATCGCGTCGTACAGGGGAGGTTCACCATCACGCAGCACGGCGGGATCGACGAAGCGGTTCCAGTAGAACTCCCAAAGTCCGTCCAGCGCGATCGGCACATCCGGGTCCGCGGCAACCAGATCAACGGTACCGTGGCCGTACGAGGCGGTTACGCCGACCGAACCGGAACAGGCACTGAGGCTGAATGAAACCAGCATGATGAGGGCGGCTGCAACCGTAAGCAAAGGCTCTTTTTGTGTCATGACTCAAGGAGCATACTGTGTTGTACAGAGGGCCGCAACGTGGCTTCAGCTGGCAGGCACGACGAAAACGTCGGCGAAACGCTGCGTCACGACAAGTATATCGTCGATCCTTTCAAAGAATATATCCACGAGGCGCGGCTCAAAGGCCTTGCCGGACTCTGCCCTGAACAGTTCAAGTACCCGTTCCAGCGGCCAGGCTTCTTTATATACACGCTTGGTATAGAGGGCATCGAATACGTCACAGAGCGATACGATGCGACCGGAAAGGCTGATGTCGTCGCCCGAGGTGCCCCGGGGATAGCCCTTGCCATCCCACCGCTCGTGATGCTCGTGCGCTATGATGGAGGCAGCCCGGAGCAGGGGACGCTGCGAGGATCCCAGTATTTCCCTGCCGACGGTAGTATGCCGCTTCATCTGCTCGCGTTCGTCTTCCGTCAGCTGCCCGGGCTTGGAGAGGATTGAATCTGGTATGGCAATCTTGCCAACATCGTGCATGGGCGCAGCGGCGGTTATGATTTCCACTTCTTCAGAGGATAGTCCGTACCCCTGCGACAGGAGGCGCGCATACTCACCCACCCTGACCACATGATAGGCCGTCTCCCGGCTGCGATTTTCTACCACCTCGGAGAGGGTCCACAGGATCTCCCGCTGGGTCTTGGTTATTTCCTCGTTGAGCTCGCGGAGCCGCTCCTCGGCACTGGTCCGCTGCGCAACCTCGAGCCGAAGTGCGGCCGTGCGCTGCCTGACCCAGAACTCGAGTTCCTCGTTTGTGGAAGCCATGTCGCGGGCGTCACTTTTCTGGCCGGTTATGTCGTTGAACACGAGCAGCTTCCAGTCCACCGAACGGTCGCGGGCGGGACTGGAAGCTACGGTAATCCGGTAACTACGCCGCGTGCTGCCGTCCCTGTCGGGCAGGTCCAGTTCTGTTTCCGCCTCTGAAAAACCCAGGGCCGCGACCACCGATGAAGGCCAGTCAGCGAACAGTTCCCGAGCGGGCCGTCCCGTCAGATCACCCGGATGGGCTCCGAGCAGGGTGCTGGCCGCGGCATTGCAGTCGACTACGGCTTCGCCCTTGTCAAGCACGAAAACCGGATCGAGCAGCGTATCCATGACGGCGCGGCGGGCCTTGGTCAGTGAACCGAAAAGCCGTTCGCTGAACAATCCGTATGCAAAAAGAACCATGCTGCTGGCATCCAGGAACAGCAGAACCCAGGCCAGGCCGTGCGCCGCTCCCATGAATGCCCTGATTACGTTTCCGGCGAGCAGGAGACAGAAACCCGCAAGCACCACGGTAGCGCCTTTGCGCCGTTCGGCCGTTTTCGATAGCGCATGCCTCGCGACGGTTATGCTGGATGTCAGCAGCAATGCATTGAAATACAAGGTAAAAACCACGGCCAGAGCCGAGGGCTTGAACCTCAGGGGAGACAACAGTTGGTCTACCCGGTTGTAGCGCAGGTACAGGAGGGGTTCCATTCCTGCCGCGGCCAAACCCGAGGCCAGCACTGCCAGCAGCAGGGGTACGGCGAGCAGCACGGTAACTGTCTGGCCGGGTTTCTTCGCGGCAGGATCGACGTAGGCCGCGGCGAACAGCAGGTAACCGGCTCCGACTGCCAGCATGAAGGGCCAGTGGAAGGTGTTCCAGAGAAGTTTTATTCCTGTTTCCGGGGCCAGGGTCTCAAGCAGGCTGAACAGGATCCAGACGGTATACGCCATGGTCCCAAGCATGAAAAACCTGACATCCAGTCGGCGACGGCCATTGATGCCCGCCAGGATGGCCATGCAGGCCGAGAAGGCCATCGAGGCAACCAGGAGGAAGGTACTGGAAAGACCGGGTGCTTGCAGGCTCGTCATAGTAGGATTCTACACTAAACGATGAAATCCACTGGCGCAAGAGCGAGACGTTGCCGAGTGATGAAGTAGGAGCTATACTTGTAGCAAGATTGCCGATCGGCACCTAAGCTGGCTGGCCCTCAGGAGGACTCTATGGCAGAGAAGAGCAAACAACCCAAAGAACCCAAGAAGAAACCCCAGAAGACAATGATGGAGAAGCGCAAGGAGAAGCGCGAAAAAGAAGCCTCGAAACACGAAGAATAGCTTTTCTTCAAAAGCAGGGCGTCTGCTTTGTCGAAGCCCGGGAAGTTGCTTTCGGAGTACAGTAGTACGCCTTCAAGCCCCTTCCCGGGCTTCTTCGCGTATCCATCCCTGCTTTTGAAGAAAAGTCCTTGCCGATCAAGCTTGGTGGTCAGATTGGTGATGCAACCCTGCGCTGCGCGCGGGTTGGATGTTCTGGTGTTGCGGCCCGGGCTGCGCTTCGCAGCTGCTCCTGATCTCCAGTAAAAGTCCTTTCTGGTCAGGCAAAGTAGCTTCGGACGCGTTCCAGGTTGCGGGGATTGTGGTGGTCGCGGCCTTCATCGGTGTACAGGTATTCAATGTCCTCGGCGTAGGTTTCGATGACAGTGTGTCGCACTATTTTCATGGTGCTGTTGACCATGCGGTTGGCCTCGCTGAAGGACTCGGGGACTATGATGAAGGTGCTTGGTGTCCACTGGGCGGGAAACCGCAGGCCGCGATCCTTGTACGAATAAAAGCTTTCACCGACGAGATGCAGCAGATGCTCGGGGGATGACGCTTCTCCCCGCTTTATCAGATCGCGGACTCTGGCTTCATCCAGCGAGCAGACGGCGACGGTATATTTGCGGTGTTCATTGTATGCTACGACCTGGCCGATGAGATCCGCGGTGGTCGATATCGTCTCCTCGATGGTTTCCGGACTGTACTTCTCCCCGTCGGGGGCTATGAGCAGGGCCTTCTCGCGACCGGTGACCATGAGGAACCCGTCTTCGTCGATATACCCCAGATCGCCGGAATAGAGCCATCCATCCCGCAGCGCGGCTGCGCTGGCGCTTTCGTTTTTAAGGTAACCGGCCATCACGTTGTCGCCGTGCACGCATATTTCTCCGAGTTCGCCTTGGGCGGCTTCGGTACCATCGGCCCTGGTTATACGGCAATTCAGGTTCGGGATGACGCGCCCCGAGGTTCCAAGCTTGTACACATACGGAGTGTTGGTGCTTATCACCGGGGCCGCTTCGGTCAGGCCGTAGCCCTGGAATACGGGCAAGCCCAGTGCCAGGAAAAATTCCTGCTGTCCGCGGTCGAGAAGCGCGCCGCCACCAACGAAAAACTTGATGCGGGAACCGAACATCTTCCTGACTTTGCTGAACACGAGTTTCTCGGCGATTAACCACGGGAAGAACGTAGCGAGCTGGACCGGCAATCCAGGACGGTTGTAGCCGTCTCCGTTGCGCTTGATGCCCGCAGCCAAGCCCGCCCGGAATATATTCGTCGCGAAAGCGCCTTTGGATTCCACACCGTTTATGATGTTCTTCATGAAGTTGCCCGACAGCGACGGGACGGTAAGCATGAACACAGGGTTGGTTTCGATAATGTTGGAAGGTATGTTGCGCAGGATGGCCATGCCACCGCCTCTGGCATCGACGAAGTACAGCTGTATGCCCTGAATCAGGGCCGCGTACAGGCCGACGGTATGGGCGAAGCTGTGGTCGCAGGGAAGGATGACGAGCGTTGAGTATCCGCGGGGTATCCTGAAATATGCTATCGAGTCGGTACAGTTGGACCAGTAATTGAGGTGCGTCAGCATGATGCCCTTGGGATTGCCGGTGGTTCCCGAGGTGTATGAAATGGTCGCGGTGGTGCTTTCTTCGATGGCGGCCAGAGCCTCGGCTTGCTCCTGCACCGCCTGGGGGCTGGCGTTGCGCCCTTCTTCGAACAACGCGAGCAGGCTTGCGAATGGTGCATCGGGAAGGAGCTTACGGGCCTCTTCTACAGCGGCATCCGAGTCCTCAAGCAGGATGATCAGCGGTGCGCGCTCGAACTGGGCATAGACCGAGGCGACCTTCTTCAGCTGATTGTACGAAACGCCAATGGCCGAACATTCGGCGTGGTTTATGCGGAACGGCAACTCTTCGGGCAACAGCTTTATGGACAGGGGCACGGACGCGCACTTGTTGGCAAGAATACCGAACTCGAAGGTAACCCACTCGGGGCTTCCTTCGGCGACGATTGCGATGGTACTGCCCGGCTTGATGCCGCGCCCACACAGCCCCCGGGCGACCAACATCGCATTGTCCCGGACCGTCCGGAAGCCCGAGGGAGTCCAGCCCGCGTCGGTCTTGCGCCAGCAGTATGGCTCGTCGCCAAAGTTCTGGACTGCCGTCTCGAGCATCTGCATTACCGTTCGCTTCATGGGTACCGCCTCCGTCATGGTTGTCATGCTTTCATACTGTCGCGTGCGGACAAATTGACACCATGCATCTGACCTGTCAAGCCATAATCAAGTATTACTTGGTGTGGTATACTTGGAGCATCAGGGGAGGCCGCATGTCCAGGGCATTCGTATGTGACGACCAGTATGACTCGGCGGACGACGAAGCGCCGGAAATAAAGATGCCCATCCCGCCGGGTTCCCGGAATTATCTGACGCCTCAGGGTGCGGCGAGGCTGGCGGACGAACTCAGGACTCTGGAGACAGAGGAACGGCCCCGGCTCGCGGCCGAGATAGACAGGATGGGCAAGTCAGGCGGACAGGCGTCGCCGGAGAGCCTGTCCAATGCCCGGCGGGCGATGGGCCGGATAGACCGACGGATCGAGTACCTGTCCAGAATGGCTTCGATCGCAGAAACTGTGGAGCCTCCGGCAGAGGGCTTCGACCGGATAAAATTCGGAGCCTCTGCAACAGTCGCTGATGAAAAAGGCAAGGAATCGACATGGCGCATCGTGGGTGTGGATGAGGCAGATCCCGGACACGGTCTCATAGGCTGGACGAGCCCGATGGCCAGAGCGCTTATCGGCAAGAAGCCGGGAGACGAAGCGGTAGCGAAGATTCCGGATGGCGAGCGCCTTTACAGGGTAGTTTCCGTGCGGTAGCGCTAAAGCCCCGGACGAGAGGTCCGAGGTACTGGCTCAGGGGTACGGACCAGCACCAAGCCTGTGCACTTCAACCTCTCCGGAACGTATATCGAGTACCGTGCCGAGCAACCGTTCGTTTTCCTCTCCGGGGTCGAGTATCAGGTCAACACCAGGCAGGTCCTCGAGTTCCCAGCCGCCGGAAAAAAGCGCTTCCTCAGGGTAGTCGGGCGCAGGCAGGTCGGGGTCGAGCATGGCTCGCTTGGCGGTAAGCGACAGTGCTGCGCAGCCGAGCGCTTCGATGAGGTCGGTGGGTACGCGGTGGGCGGGAATCCGCACGCCGAGTTCAGCACGTCGGAGGTCGAAACTACGGGCGGCCTTGTTGGTACTGGGCAGGATGAAGACATAGGGGCCGGGTGTGAGCCGCTTCATCACGCGGAACGCTGCGCTCGATACCTCGCAGAGTTCCGAAGCCTGGGCAATGGACGCGCACATGACGGTCAGCGGCCGGTCGCGGCCGGTGGCCACGAGACGCTTGAGCCTGGCGACTCCGTCTTTGGATGCGATAGAGCACAGGATGCTCCAGCTGGTGTCGGTAGGAACGACGACGAGACCGCCGTCCGCAAGAACGGTTGCTGCGCGGCGGATGATACGGGCGTCGGGGTTTCCGGCGACGACGTACTCGAGCACAACGGGCCTCCAGGCGGCGC
>JAIFMD010000192.1 GCA_020048755.1 Spirochaetota bacterium | reverse complement strand
TTCTTCAATCCCCACTGGGGCGAGGTGCTCCGCGCCGGCCAGGAAGAGAGCCGCTACGCCGGCCAGATAGATGGCTACGCCTGCATCTACATGACCAAGGTCTCAGACCTCTACGACTACTCCGCCAAGACCTACTTCCGGCCCCGCCGCCGGCAGATGCCGCATGAGCTCAATAGTGTCCCGAACCTTATTGAAATTCCTTCAAACTGAAAGCGCCAGTGCTCGGCCGGATGTTTCTGAGTATCGCTCTAGCGGTATGGAGGATATCCCATGTACACGCCACCCTTTTGTCCTTACGCTGCCTGTTCCTGTCATATCGATCCGCCAGATCCGAAGTGGTGGAGCCGCGATGGTTTCCACGCGACAAAAGCCTTTGGCAACGTACAGCGCTACGTGTGCCACGCTTGCGGCAGGACCTTCTCGGAGCAGACCTTTTCGGTTCACTTCTACGCCAAGTTCGTCCTCGACCTCCCGCGACTCGAGCGGCTCTCGGCTTCCTCGATGAGCCTCCGCGCCTTGTCCCGGGAGTTCCACTGCTCCTGCGACAGCGTCATCAACAGGAACGATCGCATTGCCAGACAAGGAATTGCGCTGCACACTGCGCTGCGGCGCATGGTGACGACGACCGAGCCAGTCTGTTTTGACGGCCTCGTTTCCTTTGACCGGTCGCAGTATTTTCCTTCCGATATCGGCCTCTCGATAACCGCAAAATCCCGCTACATCTACGGTGCCAGCCATGCGACGACACGGCGCTCGGGGGCGATGCGGGACGAGCAGAAGGTACGGCGGGATTGCCTCTATGAAGGCACGAACTTCGAAAAAAAGGCAGTCGAGCGCTCCTTCACCGAGCACCTGGACCTGCTCGCCGATGAACGGATCATCACGAAGGACGCTCCTTTGGTGCTCATAACCGACGAGAAGAAGGAATACGTGCGGGCCTTCTGCAAGCACCGGTTGTACCGCGACCAAGACGAGAACCACCGGTGCGTCCAGATACAGGTGCCGTCGACATGGAAGCGGACCTGCTCCAACCCCCTGTTCGCATCGAACTACCTTGACCGCGAGATCCGCAAGGACCAGGCCAATCACCGACGCGAGACGGCGTGCCACTCCCGGAACGCGGCCAACTCCATGAGCCGACTGTACTCGTACATAGTCTGGCACAACTACCATAAACGCTATCTTGTTAAATGGCCGGTACATATGAAAGCGACGGCCGCGGAAAAAGCTGGTGTGAACCGCGATGAGCAGCTCAGATTGCGGCAGCTCATGTTCACCCGGCGGTCCTTCCTGAGCCACCTCAGCCTCGCAGCCATGGACTACAAGGCTTGGAACAAGACGGTGTTTTCGCCCCTGGCTGGAACCCTGGTCAGCGGAACCCTGCCAGCGTTCGCCTTAAGCTGACTAAACGACCTGGATTCCTGCTGAAATTTCCTTAAGGTTCGGGACACTAGATACGATATCAGCCTGACGTGCCGAGAAAGTCGAAACCGATGCGCTTCTGCAGTATGGCCGCCTGGGACAGGGCTGCCCGGAGGAGCGCCTCGTTGAGCCTGCCGCGGAACGCTGGCGGCGGTTCAGGCCGCAAGCCCGGCAGTTGCGTACCCGTAAACGAGGCGCATAGCCTTGCACGGAGCAGCACTTCGAAGGATTCCGAAGATTCTCCGGCCGTTTCAGCCCACAGCGCGCCTGAGGCGGCGAGCGCCTCGAGTCGGGAGAAGGTGCCGGTCATGTTTAGCCCGGCTCTGAGGGCATAGACCCGTGCGAAAGCAGGAAAGAGCCCCGCGGCTTCCTTGGCTCCCAGCGCATCGACTATCGGAAGCGCAGGAATCCGGAGGTTGCGCGCGCCATTTGCCAGGTGCACGAGGAAGGCCGGCGTTTGCGCTACCGACTGCGCGAGGTGATCTCTGAGCGACGCTATGATCCTGTCGTCGCCGGCGATCGTCCGTATGTCGATGAGGGCGTTCATGTTGACAATGAGTTCCGGTTCCGGTTCCCCTACCCATTGGTCGTACCGGGCCTCCCAGGCTACCCGCGGCGCGCACCATTCCGGTTCCATGGCCATCAGTCCGTGCGAACAGAGCGGCATGCCGGTCGCTTCAAGCGAGCGACACAGGAATTCCCCGAGCTTGAGGAACCAGGCCTGATTCGATTCAGGTGAACCTCCCGACGGTTCAAATACGATGGCGTTGTCCTGGTCGGAACCGGGAAGGAGTTCTCCTCTTCCAGCGCTTCCGAGCGCGACGAATGCCCACGGGCAAGGCGGTTCGCCTAATCGCTCCACAGCGAGGCTTACAAGGCGGCGAACGGTCCTGTCGTGGGCTTCGGTCATCAGGTTCACTGTCGGACGCGCCTTTGCGCCAGCCTCGACCATGGTTTCAACCTCGGTCAGGAGCATGTGGCGCGCGTCTGCAAGTTCCTCGACGGAACGAGCCTGCGACAGCGAGTCCAGGAGCGGCGACAGGCGGTCTTCCACGCCCGCTTCCAGGTCTGAACTTCTGACTATACCGGATATCGAACCGCTGGCGCCCTCGAGAGCTGTCCAGTCGAGAGCCGACTGGCGCAGGGTGG
Source organism: Spirochaetota bacterium (assembly GCA_020048755.1). Classification (GTDB taxonomy): domain Bacteria; phylum Spirochaetota; class Spirochaetia; order Treponematales; family UBA12059; genus SZUA-370. Next base: position 5,596 of record JAIFMD010000192.1, on the reverse strand, counting down.
CGCGGGCTTCCGTCAGCGACGTCGAGGCGGGCATCAGGCGGAGAGGCGCGCTCATAATGCGATATACCGGCATGGCAGGGTCAGCGCCCGCGGCGACGACTCGCCATGCGAGGTCGCGTTCCGTAACGTAGCCCAGTGCCCTGCCTGAGTTGTCGACTATCAGCATCACCAGGGCATTTTCAGCTTGCATGCGGCGCGCGGCCTCGATAATGGCCAGATCGGGGCCGCAGGTCACCGGCTTTGACGCGGCCGCCGAGGCCGGGGCCATGGCGCCGAGTCGTCTGGCCGCGAGGTTAGCCGCCGATTTCTTCCTCGCGTTTTCAAAGCGCAGCTCTGGCGTTATGTCTTCGACAATACCCTCGACGACGGCGTTGTCCCCGTGGACGGCGCCGACAATGAAGGCCGTGACCAAAACGTCATGCCGGGCAGTTCCCCGGGCGTCGAGCCGTGTCCGGAACCGAGCCGAGACGCCGGCGCTCTCGAGTTGACGATAGAGCTCCTCTCCACGGTCGGGGAAAAGCGAGAAGAGCCCGATGCGCGACAGTTCAGCGTCCTGCTCTATCCCGAGCAAACTCCTGAAGTGGCTGTTGGCTCTGAGGAGCCCCGCGCGCTTGCTCCACCGCGCGCTGAAGGCGCCAACCTCCGCGTTGTCCCAGTCACCCGTAGCGCGGGCAGAGAATTCCGTCTGTCCCCGGACGCCTTCTTTCCTGACCGTCAGCATCACACCTTCCCGTCCGCCGAGTCCGAATCCAGCGGCTGTCACGAGCACGTCGAGGGGCTGACCCGATCGAGGTGCGAGCGCGCATGCGAAGGGCGCAGGTATGGCGGCCCCGGGCGATGTCCCGACGGAAAGCGAGTTGATGAACCGTGCTGAATCATCCGCCCCGTCAGGGAAGGGAACGAGAACCTCGTCCGCCGACAGCAGGAAGAACTCGTGCTCGGAATACCCGGTCATTTCCAGAAGGGATGCATTGGCAAAGGTGAAGGCTCCATCCATCACGATGGCCATGCCCTCACGGGACACTTCGACGAGTATGCGGTACCGTTCCCGCGATTCCCGAACGGCCGACTCGGCTGCCTGCCTGGCGCGTTCTACAGCCAGGCTTTGCTGGACCATGAAGGCTAGAAAGACAGCCACCAGCGCTGAAACGGCGATTGAAATGATGCCAATCCCCCGGGTCAGCGCCGATATTTCGGCGTTTACGTCCTCAAGATAGACGCCGGTGCCGATTATCCAGTCCCAAGGCTCAAAGAGCGTTACATACGAAAGCTTGGGGACGATGCGGTTCGCTTCGTCTTCCCACTGCCACAGGTATTCGACATATCCGCCCTTCTCTGAACTGGCAGCGCGGACAAACTCCACGAATACGGCGACGCCTTCGCCGTCACGGAAATCGCGGAGATCCTGCCCGTCGAGTTCCGGCCGATACGGGTGCATGATCATGCGCGGAAGGGTGTCGGTTATCCAGAGGTAATCCTTCTTCAGCAAACCGTACCTGATATCCCTGATCCTCGCGGCTGCGTCGAGCTGGGCAGGTTGAAGGTCCCGGAGGCCGCTTCTGACTTCGCGATCATACTCCGCCAGTATGCTGACCACCGATTCCGTGACGTCCCGTATCGTCTCCTTTTTGTGCTCGAGCAGCATGCCTCTGACCTGGGGAATGATGATGGCGAAGAGTGACACGACGAAGAGGGCTACAACAGCGGAGGCCGGGATTGCCACGCGCCAAGCGAAACGCCGAGGGTAGCTTGCTCCTGGATTCGCTTTCCGGAGCCCGGGGCGCGTTGGGGCTGATCCATCCGGAGAATCCGATGCCAGGGCGGAGCGGCCAGAGATGCTGCCCCTGAAGGCCCGCCACAGCGACTCCTCCATCTCCTCGACGCCCAGAGACCCCGGCGTTCCGGGTTCGTGCAGGTCGCTGCCGGCGGATACAGCTATTCCGCGCCGTGATGCGAGTTCGAGCAGCATGGCGCGTTCTGCCGGGCCGTATGGACCGTATATTGATTCGATACCGTCCAGTCCAGCCGGGATGAGTTCGTCGAGCAGCTGTTCCAGGGTAGTCGCGTCGCGGGAGACGGTGAGGGGATGGGCAAGATAGACCGCGGCGCCGGCATCGCGCGCCGCCTTGATGATGCTGGCGGCGCTTGGGATTGCGGGGCGTGCCGCGCGGTAACCGCTGATGGAGCCGTCCCATTCGGGGGCTTTCGCAAGCCCCGCGAGGCCGCTTCCCCTCAAGGCATCCTTGAGCGGAGGCAGCAGGGCGACGATATCGGGGTGAAGCGGCCCGGCGCTGTAGACGAGCAGGTGCACTTCGCCGAACGTCGATTTTGCCGTGAACTCCACTCCGTCGATACAGCCTATGCCGTAGAGGGCGAGCGCCTCGCGGAAGCGGGCTGATCCATTCGTCGTGTCATGGTCTGTAAGCGCTGCGTACCGGGCGCCGCGGGAAGCGAGCAGGGCCGCCAGGCGTTCTGGATCGAGCGTACCGTCGCTGAATGTCGAATGGGTATGGAAATCGACTTTCGGCATGCATCGGGCTCCCGTGAGAAAAAAGGGGCCGCTCCGGTATCGGGGCGGCCTCGCATAGGATTACGCTACGTCATCAGCCAGTCTGTCCCGCTTGGTCAGGAGCGAGACGGCTACGATAGTAAGGAAACTTAACGGAATGGAAATGATGCCGGGGTTCTTGAGGGGAACGAGAGCCGTCGCCGGATCGAGGCCGTACATTTCGTACATGGTGGGCGAGACAAGTATAAGCCCGACCGAAGATACGATGCCGACGATGATGGATGCCGTTATGCCAACGGCCGTGGTCCGCTTCCAGAAGAGCATCATGATGATGGAAGGCAGGTTGGCCGAGGCTGCCACGGCAAAGGCGAGCCCGACAAGGAAGGAGACGTTGACACCCTTGAATACGATGCCGAGGCCGATGGCTATGAAGCCGACCACGAAGGCGGAAACTTTGCCGGCCATGACCTTTTGCCTGTCGTTCTTTATGACATGGCCGAATCGGTCCATAAGGTCGTGCGCGACGGCTCCCGAGGCCGCGATGATGAGGCCGCTCACCGTGCCGAGCACCGTGGCGAAGGCGATGGCGGATATCATCGAGAACAGCAGCGTGCCAAAGGTCTTGGCGAGGAGGGGCGCGGCCATATTGCTGTCACTGAGATTGAGGGTATTGTTGGTCATTGCGCCGAGGCCCATGAACAGGGTCAGCACGTAGAACGCGCCGATGGCGGCGATTGCCACGATCGTCGACTTGCGCGCGGCGGCCTGGCTGGGGACAGTGTAGTAGCGGATCAGGATATGGGGAAGCGCGGCCGTGCCGAGGAAAAGCGCCAGCATGAGCGAGATGAAGTCTATCCGCTCGAGAGGCGTACCTTCAACCTTGAAGCTCAGGCCCGGGCGCATGATGCGGTTGCCGCTGACAAATTCCGGGTAGAAAACGCTGACCTTGTCGTTCCCGTCGGAGAACTTGATCTCCTTCCAGCGGCGCACGACGCTGTCAGGATTCCCTATCAGGGAGAGGAAACGGAAGGGGCTTACCGGACCGGTATCGGCCTGGGCTCCGGATTTGCCGGCTATCTTCTCCATGTTGCCGACCAAGATGAGCTGGTTGGAAACCGAGGCCGGCGCGCCGTTCACGAACTTTGCGCCGTCCTGGCTCACCAGGGTTTCCTGCGTCTCCTGGAGTTCGATGCCCGCATCGATCGTGGCGATTTTCCACCAGCGCGCCTTTCCGTCGTTCTCGAGCTTTACGAGATGGATGCCTTTTACGTCCTTGCGTTCGAGAACCCTGTAGTCAGGATCGGCGACCGTAATCGTGCCGTTCGTATCAGCCGCCGTGATGGTCAGCCAATTATGGAACGGTACCTTGCCGCCTTGATCGGGGGTCGTCGTAAGGCCTCGGACAAGCAGGGAAATGACGAGGACGACTGAGAAGACGATGAGGAGGGTTCCCTTGATGAACTGCACGTACGTCGTAGAGGTCATGCCGGCTGTCGCCACGATCGTGATGACGATGACGCCTACCAGGATGACGCCGACGTAATGCGGGAGGCCGAGAAGCGGAGTGACGAGGCTGCCTGCACCGACCATCTGCGGGATCAGGTAGAAAAGGGAGACGATGAGCGTGCTGATCGCCGCAGTCAGCTTGATACCCCTGTGGTTGAAGCGGGCGTCGAGTGCGTCGGTGAAGGTGTATTTTCCGAGGCGCTTGAGCGGCTCGGCGACGATGAACAGCGCCACTACCCAGCCCGCGAGGTAGCCTATTGAATAGAGGAATCCGTCGTAGCCCGCGGTGGCGATCATTCCGCAAATGCCGAGGAACGACGCCGCTGACAGGTAATCGCCGGCGAAGGCGATGCCGTTGACTGACCAGTGTATACGGCCCCCGGCCGCGTAGTAGCCTGAAGACGATTTTGACTTGGCGGCGAACCAGAATGATATGAAGAGCACAAGGCTGACGATGATGACGAATATGGCTATGGGGAGAAATCCTGCCGATGTCATGGTTTGCTTCCTTCGGTCATGCTCTTTTCACGGGCGTTGCAGGCAGCATTGTAGAAAAGCGCCATGATCAGGGCCACGATGATGAGGCCGAATCCGTAGACTACCGCCAGGTTCAGCCCGGAGAACAGGATGGTTTCCATCGTTTTGGGGCTGAGCACGTTGATCGCCGTAAAGGCAACATAGATTACGGCATATATCAAGAACATGGTGACGCCAAGGCGTCTCTTGTAGGCGAAGGCAGGATCCTTCCCCATTTCCACGGCCGGTTCATGCAGCATGGTGACCTCACTGGATGAATGCGATGAGTTGCCTTCCAAAACCCGTACCGGGTAACGGAACCAACATTCCAGTAAGGATATGTTTCCGCAATACAGAGGTCAAGAGGCGCAACTACGACCATGTGCCGTCCGTGCCCGTTCAGTTGGCTTTTGCCATCAGTTCGAACATGCCAGGATGGCTTTGAATATCCGCCTCCTGGCTGTCTGGAGGTCGACTCTTCTGATGGTTCCGTTCGGATGGCACAGTTGTTCGAGCATACGCCCGTGAAGAACACTGGCTGGAATACGAAGGTGCTCGCGGGAAGATGCAGTCAGTGAACCATATCGCCGAATCGACGAACTGCGCGGCAATAAAACCCGCGGTGCGTCGTCATCCATGCTCGTCATCCATGACGTAGCGTCGTCCATGACGTTCCGGCTCGCTGGCGCTGCGCCGGCGCGTCATCCGTGACGTACCCGTCCTGGTGGACGGGCAATGCTGTGGCCGCGCATCCGTGCGCGGCGCGTCGCCATCCGTGGCGCGCGGGTTTCTGGGGAGCGGCTACTCGGCTGGCGCCAGTTCTACAGTGAAGTGCCGTCATCCATGACGTACCGGCTCGCTTCGCTGTGCCGGCGCGTCATCCATGACGGTCCCGTCCTGGCGGACGGGTAATGCTGTGGCCGCGCATCCGTGCGCGGCGCGCTATTCTGCCGGTGCCAACTCAACCGTGAAGTGGCGCATGATGGGGGCTTCGCGGAGGATGCGGTAGCCGCGGGTTATCGTTGACGAGCGTTCCTTGACGTTGGCGAGGGCCGCGGCGACGTA
>JAIFMD010000083.1 GCA_020048755.1 Spirochaetota bacterium | reverse complement strand
GTCGGCGGCAAGGACGGCATAGACCGCTCGCACTGGATAGGCGCAGCCTACGGCATCGAGCGGACGCTGGGCCGGACTGACACGCCGGTCCGTTCCGTGCTGGACTACGCACAGGAAAAATTTGCTTCTGCCATTCCCATGCTGTATGCGCTGACTGTCGTCGGAGCCGACGGCACGTTGAACGGTGGCATGCACAGCCGCGATGTGACGCGCGGCCTGTTCGTCGGAGCGGGCCGGAGTGCGTTTGAGCAGGCCGCCGCGCTCTCTGCAGAAGTAAATATCGAGTACCTGGTCAGGCCCGCGCCCAAGGTCGTAGTCTACCTGGACCCTGATTCTTTCAAGTCCACCTGGCTTGGCAACAAGGCCATCTACCGCACGCGGCTGGCCATTGCCGACGCGGGCGAACTGCTCGTGCTGGCTCCCGGCGTGGACAGCTTTGGCGAGGACAAGGCCATAGACGAGACCATCCGCGACTACGGGTACTGCGGTGCCGCCATGGCCCGCGAACTGGTGGAATCAGGCGAACTGGCCGGTGACCTGGCCGGTGCCGCCCACCTGGCCCACGGTTCCACTGAAGGCCGTTTCTCCGTGACCTATGCCGCCGGCGGACTGGCAAAGACTGAAGTCCAGGATGTAGGCTACGAATGGGCAGATTGCCAGGACTCCATGAAGCGGTATAGTCCCGAGAAGCTGTCCGATGGCTGGAATGTCGTTGAGGGTGAGGATGTGTTCTTTGTCCCGCGCTGGGCTTGTGGGCTACCCGGGAGCGGTTCGGCGAACTGCGATGATAGTGGACGGAGTTGAACATGGAACAGGAACGGTCAGAGGCCTGCGCTGAAGCGTACGGTATCATTGCACGGGTCAGGGTGGCCATGGCCGAAAGGCTTGTAGGCAAGTCCGAGATTGTCGATGCCATCCTGACAGCGGTGATGTCTGAAGGGCATGTACTCCTGGAGGGCGTGCCGGGACTGGCCAAGACTCTGGCTGTGAGAACCTTCGCGGAGTCTGCCGGGCTATTATACAAACGCATACAATTTACTCCGGACCTCCTTCCGGGCGATGTTACGGGTACGCTGTTCTATGATGCCGCTACCGGCAGCTTTGTGCCTCGCCAGGGGCCGGTGTTCGCCAACATCGTGCTGGCCGACGAGATCAACCGTGCGCCGGCCAAAGTGCAGTCGGCCCTGCTCGAGGCGATGGAAGAGCGCCAGGTGACGATGGGCGACCGCAGCCTGCCGCTGCCCTCGCCGTTTTTCGTGCTGGCTACGCAGAACCCCATAGAACACGAAGGCACCTTTCGCCTGCCGGAGGCGCAGCTGGACCGCTTCATGCTCAAGGTCGTAGTGGGTTACCCTGACGAGTCCGAGGAGCTGGATGTGGTGTTGCGCTACGCGGATTCCGCGGTGCTGAACCACGCCGGGCGCACGCGGCCCTCCGGTCCGGCCTTGGCCCCAGCTGATATCGTGAACTTGAAGAAGGCTGCGCAGGCGGTGCGCTTCGAGAAGGATGCGGCTGCCTACGTCGTGGCGGTTGTCAGGGCGACCAGGCCCAGACTCGACGCCAAGGATCTTCCCCAGTCACTGCGGGAACTTTCACGGTACATAGAATACGGCGCAAGCCCACGTGGCTCCCTGGCGCTGTACCGGGCTTCCAGGGCAGCCGCGTTGCTCGCAGGCCGGGATTACGTGCTTCCCGACGACGTAAAGCGCTCCGCGCTCGCGGTGCTCAGGCACCGCATCATACCGTCATACGAAGCGGAAGCCGACCGCGTGAATTCCGACGCCATAGTCAAAGGCGTGCTTTCGGCAGTACCGGTGCCCTGATGGACGAGGCGTCGCTCCGCGAGCGCATCCGCAGGCTCGTGTTCGCGGCGCCGGCGCTCTCGGAGGCGCTGACGTCGGGCAACTTCAGGTCGGCCTTCAAGGGCCGGGGCATGGATTTTGAGTCGCTCCGCGAATATGACGCCACCGACGATGCACTGCGCATTGACTGGAACGCCACGGCCCGCTTCGGCCGGCCCTACGTAAAAACATACCGCGACGACCGCGACCTTACCCTGTACCTCATCATCGACGAATCACCCTCCATGGATTTTGGAGCCGGGCGCTCAAAGCATGAAACGGCTGCGCTTGCCGGATCGTTGCTGGCCTACGCCTGTTCCCTCAACGGCGTGCGCGCGGGGGCGCTGTTTTTTGGCGGAGCGGCCGGAATGGACAGCCGTGCGCCGGCGGAGGGGCCGGGAGCGGCGCGGACCCTCATGGAACGTCTCGCCGACCAGGGTTCTCCGAAAGGGCAGGGTGTCCGGGCTTCCGATCTGGGTGGCGCGCTATCGGCTGCGGTATCCATACTCAAACGCCGCAGTCTGGTGCTCGTCGTGAGCGACTTCATGACCACGGGTTACTCGCTGCCGCTGGCGCTGCTGGCCCGCAGGCACGACGTGGCGGCCTTGCGCGTGCATGACCACCTTGATGAGGGTCCTCCGCCCCTGGGATTCTCTCTCAGGGTTGCCGACGCCGAGTCAGGTGCGCCCAGGCTCGTGGTGCCGCGTTCTACGGCCTACAGGGAATCGCGCGCTGGCAGTGCCAAGGCAGCCAGGCTGGAGTGGCTCGTCGCCCTGTCGGCATCAAAGGTGCCGTACCTGGAGATGGATTCTGCTACCGATCCAGTTGAAGCACTTGTGGGCTTCTTTGGACGGCGGAGGGGCAGCTGATGCGATGCTTGCGCCTGACTATCGCCCTGGCCCTGCACGCAACGGTGCTTGCTGCCGCGTTTGCCCAGGGTGTCGTCATTGGAACGCCGGAATTCTCGCCTCAGACCTTTTTGCCCGGAGAGGCCGTGACGTTGGTGGCCATGCTGGACCCCGGCGCGCGGTCCTGGTCTGCCGGGACTATTATATCCGGCTTGCCGGAGCCCGGAGAGTCAGACCCTCAAATCCTGTCCCTTGCGCTGGAAAAGCGCAAGGGTTCGCCGTTGCTCGTCGTGCGTTTCGTGGCGTGGCGGGCCGGCCCTGGATACCTGCCAGAAGTGACAGTTGGCGGGCTTGCAATTCCACGGATACGCTTCGAGTGCGGCTCCGCTCTGGCGGGTGGTGACCTTCGGGCCCCGGAACCAATGCCGCAGCTGGACCCGCCCGGCCTGTACACACGGATCTATGTGCTCGCGGGCTTGCTCCTTGTCGCAGTGCTGGCCGGAATCGTGGCTGCGGCCAAGGCTGCTCCCTGGTTCCGCGCGTTCAAGGCTCGCAGGGCGTATGCCCGGGCGAGGCGGGAGTTCGACGAGTTGCTGGACCGGCTTGCTGCGGCGGTTGCGGGGCCGGCGGTCTGGGCCGCGCTCTGTTCCGGCCTCAGGTATTTTACAGGACTCAGGACGGGGACAGACCTGAGCGCCATGACGGCGTCCGAGGTGCTGGCCTTGCCGGCTGGCACGGTACCCGGTGATGCCGGTGGAGACCTGGCACGGATCCTGGCCATGGGCGACGAGGCGAGGTTTGGCGGAAGGCAGGATGTGCTACCCGCTGCGGGAATCGAACTGGCGCGATCAGTGGCAGGCAGGATCGACGAGGCATTGCTCGCCGCACGATCTGCCGGCGGGAGCGGTTCATGATTTCATTCGAATATCCGGCAGCGCTCGCATTGATCCTCGTTCCACCGACGTACGGCTTGATCCGCGCAGTGCTGGGCTCCAGGCACGCGAGGCGGCTGGTTTTGCCGCTTGACCTCTGGAATGGCACCCGGACCGAAGATGCGCCTGCGATCTGGCGCCTGGCCGGCGTGGTTTCAAGCCTCCTTTTCGGTCTGGCCTGGATAGCTCTGGCTCTCGCAGCCGCGGGACCCGCGGGCGAGGCGGGCGACCCACCAGCGTCAAATATCGGTATCGACATGGTTTTTGCCATCGATGCATCGCCGAGCATGGCGGCCAGCGATCTGGATCCAACGCGGCTGGAGGCGGCCAAGGCCTTCGTACGCGCATACGTAGAAGCTCCGGAAGGTGCTGCCGGGGCGTCCGTGGGACTCGTGGCGTTTGGAGCGGAGGCCGCGCTGGCCTGTCCGCCCACGACCGACTACGCAACGGTGCTCGAGCGGCTGGAAACCATACAGCCCGGCATGCTGGGCGACGGCACCGCGCTGGGCCTCGGCCTGTCGAGCGCGCTCAGGCAGCTCGTTGCGTCGGGTGACTCCGGTGCGGTGGCGGTGCTCCTGAGCGATGGAGAGGACAATGTCGGTCTGGTGCACCCGGCAGACGCCGCGCGGGCAGTTGCAGCGTATGGTGCTGGCCTCCTGGTAGTGGGGCTGGGTTCCCGGGGCGATGTGCCCATAGACTACGTTGATCCGGCTACCGGCCAGCGCATGAGTGGCGCGTACCGTTCCGGATTCGATGATGCCGCCATGTCGGCCATAGCGGCAGCTGGCGACGGGATCTACCGCACCGTCGCCGATGTCCGGGGGCTCGCCGCTCTTGTGGCTGAACTCCGGGAGCTTGGCGCAGCTTCTGTCGCTGCCCGCTCCGGTTCCAGCGGCGCCGGTAATAAAAACGGCGCAATGGCAGGCGGCAGCACGATGCCTGGCGGTGGAATTTCGGCGAAGCGCCCTGTGGGACGGCCCCTCTTGATGGCGGCGATGGCGCTGGGCGCGGCGGGTTGGGTCATCAGGCGACTGCTGTTCGGAGGTCTGGCATGAGCAATGCTACCGCTTTGCTCGTATGGGCCTTCGCGGCGCTTGTTCCCTACACCTTCCTGCAGGTCCGTTTCCTGTCGAAGTTGCTCAAGGTTCCCGAGGTGCTGGGAGTAGCCGGCGGTTCAGGGATCTGGAAGCGCTATGTAGCGAGGCGCGCCGCGGCGTCGGTCGCGGGCGGGGTGTTCTGGATAGCCTGCGCACTGGCCTCCGCCGGAGCGTTGAGGCTACCCCGGTATGTGTCCGAACCGGTGCTCGGTGCAGAAATTGCGTTTGTTGTCGATGCCTCGAACTCGATGCTGACCACCGATGGCCAGGGCAGCAGGCTCGAACAAGCCAGGGAATTCGCTGCCAGGCTGGCCGCCACGGCTGAAGGCGCGAGCCTCTCCGTCGTAGCTTTCCGTGGCCGGCCCGCGACGCTCTGCCCGCCTACCCGCGACCGGCGCGCCTTCGAGGAAGCGCTGCGCTGGGCCGGGCCAACCGTGACGAGTTCTGCTGGTTCCGATGTTGGTTCAGCCATCGACGAGGCAACGAGGCCTGCTTTCCGGGCCGGCACGGCACGTGTCGTCGTCGTATTCAGCGACGGCAACGATACAGGCGGGGAGGCCAGGGCTGCTGCGGCACGCGCCGCCTCTGTCGGCGCGACCCTTGTCTTCGTCGGTTTTGGCGGTCCCAGAGACGTACCTGTCATCGATGTGGAAGGCCGGCCGGTGTCTGGTCAGGATGGCCAGCCAGTTCTGACCTCCCTTGACGAAGCTGCCCTGCGCGACTGGGCTGCATCGGGGCATGGCCTGTTCGTCCGGGCAGATGATCCCGGGGCGTTTGCGCAGGTTGCGGCCATCTGCAACGGAGCAGCCATGTCACTGGGCAAGCGCCGGGACGTTCGCGTCGAGGTGGATGCCGCACCCGCACTTGCCTTCGTGGCGCTGACAGCGCTCGGTCTTTCCCTCGTATTGTCCGCGCCACAGCACTCCCGCATTGCACGTCCAGAGGCACACCCTCCCCGCAGGCGCAGGGGTAAAACCAGTGCGTGACCACTATTCCCCGACTGTCCGGGCCGCCGTGATAGGCGCGCTTGTGGTGCTTGCAACCACGCCGCTGCTCACTTCATGCGGCTACAGGGAGGACTTCATGGTAGCCCGGGCCAATGGCCTGCACCGCGACGGATATGCGCACGAAGCAGCCGCGCTGTACCTGAAGGCAGGCGCTGGCACCGAGCCCGTGGCTTCGTATGACCTGGCAAACGTTTTTGCCGCGCTCGGCGAGGAACTTCCAGCACGATCGATGTATGAGGCGGCAATTTCCGGGGGCGATGCCGGAATCGTTGCCCGTTCCTGGTACAACATCGGCACCGGGCATTATTCGCGGGCCGCATACCCGGAAGCTGTTGCAGCTTTCAGGAAGGCGCTGGAAGCGATGGCCTCTGCTGAGGGCGAGGCCGCGCTGGTGCGGGAGGCCTCACGGGCCTTCGAGCTTGCGCTGAAAGCCCGTGATGAGAGGCGCGATGCCGGCGTTACCGAACGCAGCCGGTATGGATCAGGCCGACCCGGCGGCGAACTCCAGCCGTTCGCACTGTCCAGAACCGACGAGAAGACGCTGTTTGCTCCAGGCGACTATGAGCCCGGCACCGTGGAGGATCACTGATGAAGGCCTCTCCGGTTTTTTGCGTCTGCACGGCGCTGGCTGCCACCCTCCTCGTACTCCCTGTCCGGGGCCAGGACGAGCGCCGGGTCACCATCGTTCCTCAGCAGCCCCTGGCGGGCTCGGCCTTCGTCGTGGAGGTAATCCTGCCCGGTGAGCCGGCGGAGGTGGTGGTGCCCCTGGAACCCCTGCTGTCCGGGCCTGCACGGTACACAGGCGCTGATGTGCGTCCCGGGCAGGACGGCTTCGGGCTGGATTCTGCGCTGGTTTCATATCATTTCCTGGCCGACGCTGCTGGTACCATCGACATAGTCGACCTTTCGGCCCGTTCAGGCACACGGGTGCTGCAGTTTGGATCCTGGTCGATAGAGGCTGTTTCCATCACCCGGAAACCCGCAACACGCTACGGCTCGTGGAGCGCCCCGGATTCTGTACTGGTGCGGGAGCTTTTTACCATTACCGCGCTTGGCCCTGACGGAATCCCGGTAGCTTGCCCGTCTTTTGCCGTAGAAGGATTCTTGTTCGAAGCTGTAGCCGGAAACCCCGGCTCGTTCCGCGCCGTCGTGCTGGAGCCGGGAACCCTCTCTCTGCCGCGTCTTGAACTCGGAGCCGAAGCCGGACGCTTTGAGTTGCGGCCTTTTTCAATTGCCGTAAAGGACATTCCAGACAGTGCAAAAAATGCAAGCGCTGTCGGTGGCCCCTGGAAACTGGAACTCGTGTCACCAGAACCAGGCGTCACGGTGATGGAAGACGAGGTTGTAGCCTGGGAGTTGCGGGCCTCTGGTCCTGGCTGGCCGGGGCTCGCTGCCGCGCCGGAACTGACCGTACTGGCACCCGATGGCTCCAACGTGCCAGCGGATGCCGGGCTTGCGAATTCAGGGCGGACAGGAACCGCCCCGGGGAGCTTTACTGGCCTTCGAGGTACCTTCAGGGTGCGTGGTCCAGGCATGTATACGATACGGCCGTTGCCCTATGCCTGGCTCGACGCCACTACGCGCACGGTCCGGCAGGCTGTCGCGCCTCCGGTACGCATTATGGTAGCCCCTGCCGCCCAGCCCGCCTGGAACGTTCCTGAACCGGTCGTTGCGCTTGCCCGGACACGGATTGCGGCTCTGGCAACCAGGGATGCCGCATGGATACCTGCCTCCGAGGCTGCCACGCGCGGAGACTGGACCGCGACAAGGCTCGAAGCGTACCAGGCCGCTGGTATTTCCGATGTGCGGGGTGACCTTTCGTCGGCAAGCCTGCACGGCAGGGGCTCGGCGGAGAAGGCGTTTGCAGCCGCGGCTGCGACACTGGTCGCCACGAGTGCGCTTCCTGATAGCTTCGAGGGGCTCAGTGCCGCTGACCGCAGTACCGCTTCCACCCATGCCGCAGCGTTGCGGGCCGAGGCCCTGGCTGTTTTCCTGCGCCTTGAGCGCGTGGCTTTTCCCGTACGCGGCTCCACCACGATGGCGGACGCTGCCGCCGCCTCTTTTGGTAACCTTGACCGTGTTTCATCTGTTTTACCGCCGGCAGGATGGATGCTTGTGGTGGGGCTAGCTTGCGTCGTCGTGGCAGCCGCACTGGGAGCGCTCGTACATAGCACACGTGCACCGAGAGGCCGCACACTACGGGTCGCGGCCTTGTGCCTGGCCGCGGTGAGCGTGGTGGTTTTTGGTCTGGCCGTGTTGTCAGTTCTGGAACGGGCAAGCCCGCGGTTTGTCTCCCTCGGCGGTACAGCCCGGGCCGTACCCTCAGCGCTGGCGGCTGAAGCCGAGGCCGTAGGAGCTGGCCGGATGGGGCTCGTACTGGAATCGACGGCAGAGTGGTCATTCGTCGAACTCGACCAGGGTAGAGCCGTATGGCTTTCTGCCCATGACGTCGCTGGATATTGAGGAGACGGGCGTGGATTTCGGCGAGATACTAAAACTGTGGGATGCCCAGGAGCGAACACCTCCCCGGCCAGCACCGCGTAAAACGACCTCGAAAAAGACCAAAACCGGGGTCGAAACCGGAGATACATCCTTCATCAAGGCGAACCCGGTGACCGCGGCCCAGACAGACTGGCTGGATCGCTACGGTGTGCCCGATCCGGTCCGCGGCGATGGCGGGGAGGCTCCAGAACCCCGGCTTTCACGGCGCGACATCGACCTCATGCCCATCGACGCGAGTCTGGATCTCCATGGCATGACCAGCAGGGAGGCAGAAGTCGCCCTGGCATCATTTTTTACTACAGCGGAACATACTGGTTGCAGGAAGGTGATCATAGTGCATGGAAAGGGCCTGCATTCAGCTTCCGAACCCGTTCTCGAGAGCGTCGTAAAACGCTGGCTCGAGAGGCGGGCGTCGGCCGGAAGGTCCGGCCACGCAGATGCGGTCAATGGGGGCAAGGGAGCTACCTGGGTGCTGATGAAACGGAAGGGGAATCAGCGCTCTCTGTAAATGATGCGGCCTCTGGAAAGATCGTAGGGGGACAAGGCTACCCGTACAGTGTCGCCCGGGACGATGCGGATATAGTGCTTGCGCATCTTTCCCGACAGGTGGGCGAGGATCAGGTGTCCGCCATTTTTCAATTCGACCCTGAACATGGTATTGGGCAGGGCTTCGCGAACGACACCCTCTACCTC
>JAIFMD010000145.1 GCA_020048755.1 Spirochaetota bacterium | reverse complement strand
CGGCATTCGTCAGGTCCTTGTCTTCCTTGCCCTTCTCCGGAGCAGGCCCCAGGCCCATCATGCCGTTCTCAGACTGCAATATGACCGTGACGCCTGCCGGCACAAAATTGCCCACCATAGTCGGCAAGCCAATGCCCAGGTTTACCACATCACCGGAATCGAAGAAGAGCGCTATCCTGCGCGCGATGATTTCCTTGTTCTCCACATATTCGATCATTGCGGCGCTCCCTTATTCTGACAGGACGATAAAATCGACGAAAATGCTGGGCGTGTGCACCAGATCCGGATCTATGGCTCCAATCTCGACCAGCTCTTCGACCTCCGCTATGACGATGGTGCATGCGGTGGCCATCAGCGGGTTGAAGTTTCGGGCCGTCTTGGAATAGACAAGGTTGCCTGCCTTGTCGGCCTTTTTGGCCTTGATGAGCGCTACGTCACCGGGCAACGCCTCCTCGAGGAGGTAGTCCACTTCCGTGCCTACACCCGTGGGCGTCAACACCCCACCAAGACCGTTGCCGGCGGCGCGGACGCGTTCGGCCAGCGTACCCTGGGGCACGAGCAGCACCGTTGATTCACCGGCATTCATCTGCCGCTGTGTCTCCGGGTTGGTACCGATATGTGACACGATGATCGTCTTGAAGGCCTTCTGCTTGATGAGTGGCGCGGGGCCGTTGGACTTTCCCTTTTCTTCGTTGAAGAGGCCGGTATCGTTGCAGACGAGCGTCAGGTTCTTCGTCCCGGCAGCTACAAGCGCCTTGACGATAGTGTCCGGGCAGCCACATCCGAGGAATCCGCCCAGATGGACAACATCCCCGGTTTTTATTTTAGCGGCAGCTTCGGCCGCGCTCAGGACTGGTTTTTCGATCATCGATATCCTCCGCGCACGCTCCCCCCGGATCTGTGCCGGAGGCAATGTCATTGCAGTCAATGGAAGTGATAGTAGCACGAAAAAGACCTTCGTCAAAGCTGAAAATCTTTATTGCTCGATTACAGCATCATTAAAAAAAACCAGCCGCGCGGGTGTACGCAGCCGGCTTGAAGATCATTGAAAGTTCAGCTTATTTCTCGAGATCGTACTTCTTGGCTCCGAACCACAGGGGCAGGAGATAGATGCCGGCTACGAAGAGACCACCGGTGACGATCAGGCCAACGAACACGTTGAAGCCGATGAGGCTGGCAGCGATGGTACCGATGCCGGCGCAGAATGCTACGAAAACTGCATAGGGTAACTGGGTCGCGACATGCTCAAGGTGCGGACTGGCCGCTCCGGTGGACGACAGGATGGTCGTATCGGAGATCGGAGAGCAGTGGTCACCGAAAACAGAGCCGCCGAGTACAGCGCCGATGGCGAGTGCGGTGGCATTGAGAACAGCGGTGGGATCCATGTTGGCAGTCCTGGCCAGCGTGATCATCACGGGGAGGGTAATGGGAACCATTATGCCCATGGTACCCCAGCTCGTGCCGCTCGCGAAGGAGATGAAGCAGGAGATGATGAACACGATGATCGGAATCAGCATGAGGGAGAAATTGCCGTTTACGACGAAGTCGGAAACGAACTTGGCCATGCCTACGCCGCCATCAGCGGGAGAACTCTTGATGATGCTGCCGATGCCCCATGCGAGGGTCAGGATGGTGACGGCGGGAGTCATCGCCTTGAAACCGTCGAGGAGGGCTTCGCCGCCGGTGGTCATCTTGATGAGGCCACGAATCAGGTAATACACATAGGCGAACGCGAGCGAGAATATCGACGCGTACATCAGGGCCTTGGACGAATCGCAGTTGTTGAATGCTTCACCAAAACCTGTGGCAGCCATGGCCGCACCGAGGGTGGCTACCTGGCCTTCGCCGGTACCGACCTGAGACATCCAGAACTGGAGCGGGAAAAAGGTGAGGGCGATAACGATGAACGCGAGTATCGGTATGGCGAAATCGAATGCCTTGGCCTTGCCCGCCGCATTGGCGTTGGACTCAACCTGGGAAACGATCATGCCGTACTTCTTCTCGTCGTAGAGTCCGAGGCCCTTCTCGGCGCGGGCTTCTGACCTGGCCATCGGGCCGAAGTCTTTGTGCGTCAGGGTAATGAACATCACCATGAGCACAGCGAAAATCGCATAGAGATTGAACGGGAGCGAGCGGAGGAACAGGGACATCGGACTGACGCCGAGGGATTCGAATTCGGGACCGGAGAACTGGCCCATCACATAGACGACCCACGTGGAAAGCGGGGCGAGTATGCAGACCGGCGCGGCGGTCGAGTCGAGGATATACGCGAGCTTGGCGCGGCTGATTTTCTTGGCGTCGCAGAGAGGGCGCATGCACGTGCCGATGGTAAGCGAATTGAAGTAGTCATCAAAGAAAATCAGTATGCCGAAGAACCAGGTAAAGAGCAGTGCTCCGGTCTTGGTCTTGATTCGCTTGCTGGCCCAGTCACCGAGTGCATACGCCGAACCGGTCTTGGACAACAGGCCTACCATCATACCGAGCAGGATGGTGAACAGTACGATGCGGATGCTCCAGCCGTCGGCCAGGGTATCGGCGATCTTGTCTGACAGCATCAGCATGGCCGTGAACGGATTGCCGCCGGCTACGATGAGCGTTCCCGACAGGATGCCGAGGAACAGCGAGACGATGACGTCCTTGGTGACGATCGCGAGTACGATCGTCAACACAGGCGGAATGATGGAAAGGATACCAAAATGTTCCATGATCAGATGCCTCCTTAAAAATGGAACTAAACTTGTCGCCTAGCTTGCACCAGAATGGTCGATAAAGCAATGTTTTTCTGCGTCAGGTCCAGAGGATGCATGACCAGGACAGGCTGGATGCACCGGACGATTCCTCAGGAATCGTCCGGCATCCATCATTCAATTGCCATCCGGTCGCTGGCAGACGGTTCAGCCAAACAGGTGGAATACTGCAATGACAGGGGCGAAAAGGCTTGAGACGAGCGTCATCACGGTGATCAGAGTATTGATCGAAGGGCCGGCCGTATCCTTGAAGGGATCGCCCACAGTGTCGCCAACGACAGCCGCCTTGTGCGCGTCCGATCCGGGGCCTCCACAGTTGCCTGCCTCGACGTACTTCTTGGCATTGTCCCAGAGTCCGCCGGCGTTCGACATGAAGAGTGCGAAGACGACGCCGACAAAGATGGAGCCACCGAGGAATCCGCCGAGCGCGGCTGGTCCGAGCACGAAGCCTACGAGCAGCGGCAGGACGATGGCGAGCGCCGCAGGCAATATCAGTGCCTTGAGCGCGCCTTCAGACGCGAGGCCGACGCAGGTGTTGTAATCAGGATCTACGGTACCCTTGAGAATACCCGGAATCTCGCGGAACTGGCGCCGGATCTCTTCTATCATCTTGAAGGCGTTCTTGTTGACGGCGAGCATCAGCAGCGCCGAGAAGATCGGCGGAATCATCGCCCCGAGCAGGATACCCGACAGGACGAGGGGATTCATCAGGTCGAGCGACAGTTTTTCACCGCTGGGCATGTACTGCTCAATCTGCTGCTTGTACGCGGCAAACAGGGCAAGGACGGTAAGGGCAGCAGCGCTGATGGCGAAGCCCTTGGTTATTGCCTTTGCGGTGTTGCCGGCTGAGTCCAGGGTGTCGGCACGTTCGACGACTTCTTCACCCATGCCTGACATCTCCGCGATGCCCTTGGCGTTGTCAACGATCGGACCGTATGCATCATTGGCCACGACGACGCCGGTCAGCGACAGCATGCCTACGGCCGCGATGCCGACACCATAGATGCCTGGAAGCCCGAAGGCCTCTGCAGAGAAATACGAGACGAGGGTGGCAACGACGATGCCGACCATAGACGGGGCGATCGAGATGAGTCCATACGACAGACCGGAGAGTATAGTCAGGGCGGAACCTGATTTGGCTATATCCGCCGTCTTGCGGACTGGCCCGAACGCATCGTCAGTGAAGTAGTCGGTCGTGAAACCGACGATGACGCCGACCACGAGACCCGAGACCGTTGCGATCAGGGCTCCGATATTCCATTTCATGACGAGGAATAAAATGGTGGCGAGCACCGCATATATCACGCAGGAAAAGACCGTGCCCAGATTGAGGGCCGTACCCGGTTTGCCATTTTTGCCCACGCGGACAAACTGGATGCCAATCACCGACGATACGATGCCGACGATGGCGAGGATAAGTGGCAACACTGTATAGAACAGCTGCTGTTCCTTGGGGAAGCTGAGGAAACCCGTGAAACCAATGAGCATCGCAGCCACAGCGGACGCGACGTACGAGTCGAAAATGTCGGCTCCCATGCCCGCCACGTCACCAACGTTGTCACCGACATTGTCTGCTATGACAGCCGGATTGCGGGGATCGTCTTCGGGAATGCCTGCCTCGACCTTGCCCACAAGGTCTGCGGCGATGTCGGCGGTCTTCGTGTAGATGCCGCCGCCGGCCTTCGCGAGCAGGGCCAGGGATGAAGCGCCGAACGAGAATCCGAGTACGACTTCAGGGTCCCCCGTCAGGTAGTAGATGAGGCACATGCCAAATACCGCGATGCCCACCATCGCGAGACCGAGCACTGATCCGGATCGGTACGCCACGTCGAAGGCCTTGTTGAGCGAGGTCTTGGCAGCGGTCGCCGTCCTGACGTTCGCCCTGACCGCCACGGACATGCCGAGGTACCCGGCTATCGCCGAGCAAAAAGCGCCGATGATGTAAGCGCCAGCGGTCTCAAGCCCGCGCGCGAGGCCAAAACCTTCACCCTGGAGCGAAAAGACGACGGCCAGGATGATGCCCATGACGATTGCCACACCCGTGAGTGCCGTGTAGAGCCTGCGAAGATAGGCCCATGCGCCATCCTTGATGGCCTTCGCGATCTTCTGGGCCTTCTCGGTACCAGCGTCCTGCTTCTTGACCCATTGGTACACGAGTACGGCGAGGGCGAATGACATCACCCCGAGCCCCATGCCAATAAAGAGCCACACATCAGTATTCATGAAACACCCCTAAGGAGAAATGGAAATCCGGAGCACCGTAGGAAACCAGGTTACCTCGACGCTGAGCCCGAGCCAGGCGGGTTATTTTTGAAAACGACCGAAGTATATGCACAAACAGGATAAATGCCAATAGTTTTATTTATATAACAAATCCCTTTGCCACCAGCAACCCGGCCACATAAGAAAAACTCCCATTGCGGCGTTCTTTGCAGTATACTTAGAGATCTTCAAGGAGGCTTGCAATGCAACAGCATCTGTACCTGTCGCTCATACCAGAGGCGCTCATCGCGTCTATGCTCGGGCCTGAAGACTTCAGCGCTTACTACGCCGTAGGGACACAGAGCAAGACCCAGGGTCAGGCTGCTTTCATCGAGATAGACCCATCCTACAGACTGGAAGGCCTGCCGATAGCGGAAGGATTGAAGCGTTGTGTGCCGCACAAGGACGGTGCTCCAAAACGGTCTGTGTATATTTCAGTGTACAGGGTCCTGGAACGCATTCCCGTGTCCGCCATGGGAAAACTCTACCTCGTATCGCGCGACGGCAGGGCGCTGGCCCTTGACAGGAAAGCAGTGACCTCCACGGAGGATAGCCACCTTCATTTCTACCATGAACTGGCTCCGACAAAGCCCGCCGTCGTCAGCACGCTGGGTCCGCTGCAATTCTTCGAGCTCCTCATGGGACGATCAGGCGGATTCGAAGGACTGCCCGCGATAGCTTTTGTTGAACTCGGCCTGGGAGAACTGGCAACCGATCCGGAGAACGGTTCCATCGGCGACCTGCCATACGAGAACATGGAACACCTGCGCCACTGCCTCTCGCAACTCAAGAGCAAGGAAGTAGCCTCCAAGATCTACGATAGAAGCAATGCTGGCATATTCCCGTACCGCACCGTCAAGAACGGCATATTCGTTGGCAACAATAAAGAAGGCTTGTCGATATACGCCCTGCCTTCCCGCGCGGAACTCAAAGAAAAGCACTACGACTGGTGGCGTTCAGCCAACTTGTAGAAACTGTAGCCCGTTCGTCATGGCCGGGCCTACCGGCCCGCGTTCCCGTGCTTGACCCGCGAGCGCAGAGAGCCGGGTCGAAGCACGGGTGGCAATCGCGGCCCACCGGCCCGCGATTGCCTATTTTTCAGCCATTTTCTTCACGATGTAGGTTGCGACATCGTTGGCGTACGCGCCACGTCCGAAACCCACGTCAAAGCCAAGTTCCACAGCCAGCTTGTTGCCGATGCGGGGGCCACCTGCGACGCAGATGAACCTGTCGCGCAGGCCTTTGGCTTCCAGCAGTTCTATGAACTCGGTCATGTTGTGGATGTGGGTGTCCTTCTGGGTGACCACCTGGCTGATCAGTATCGCATCGGCCTTGACCTTGAGCGCATACTCGATGAGCTTCTCGTTGGGCACCTGCGCGCCCATGTTGTAGGCCTCCATTTCGGGGTAGCGTTCCAGCCCGAAGTGATGGTTGAAGCCCTTCATGTTGATGATGGCGTCGATGCCTACCGTGTGCGCGTCGAAACCGGTGCACGCGCCTACGATGACGACTTTGCGGCCTATGTGTGCCTTGATGTACGCGTTGACGGCATCCATGTCCATGGAGGCATCGGCGGATGCCTCGTCGGCAACGACCGAGTCATAATCGATCGACGCTTCTGTTTTGCCATATGCAACATACATCGAGAATTCCGCGGCGAGCGGTGTGGAATGCACCACCTCACATTCCTTGAATCCCCAGGACAACACCAGCTTGCGCGCTGCTTCCCTGCCCTTGGCTCCGTCCGGAACCGGGAGTGTAAAGGACAACTGCACCTTGCCGTCGTCCATGGTATCGCCGTATGGCCTTACTACCTTCATATTGTTCTCCCTTACCGCTTCAGCCCGAGTTCGCGCTTGAGGCCGGACTCGAACGGGTTATAATACGCGGGACCTTTCTTGACGAGACCCTCGAAACCCTTGCCGCCGTCCTTTGGTCGCTTGACCTCGGCGAACAGTCCCTTCTCGATTGAATCGAACATGCCCGTTTTTTCGACGTGCTCCATGAATTCGATCGCTTCCCTGAGCACCTGGTGGGCGCGTGTGACGACGATGCCGTCCTGTTTGAACTCGATGTCGTCGTAGAAACCGTCGATGTAATTCATCACGTACCTGGCGTTGTCCACCGCCAGGAAGCGGTCCATCATGAATGGCGTGTGGATGGCCTCGGTGAGCATCCCGAGCAGGTGGATGCCCTGGTTGGTTGCCTTGGAAACGAAATTGAACAACGTATTCATCGCGACACCCTTGAAGATGTCGCCGGACATGAACTTGGTCGGTGGCATGTACTTGAGCGGATGCTCGGGGAATATCTCGCGGGCCATCTGCGCCTCGGCCAGCTCGTACATGAAACCGTTCTTTATGGTCGGATCCATCTCGAAGGCGTGGCCAAGACCCTGGAAGCGAGCCTCGAGCCCGGCATCGAACGCAAAGCGCTCGTTGAGGAACTGGCTGGCCAGCACGGTGTACGCCTTCTCGTAGGCGTCGCTTGTGGTCAGGTAGTTGTCCTCGCCCGTGTTGATGATGACGCCCGCGTAGGCGTTTATCATGCGGCTGAACTTCTGGTCTACGAAGGTACGGTACATGTTGATGTCGCGGAACAGGATGCCGTACATCGAGTCGTTGAGCATCATGTCCAGGCGTTCCACAGCGCCCATCGCCGCAATCTCGGGCATGCACAGGCCAGACGCGTAGTTGGTCAGGCGGATGTAGCGGCCCTGCTTTTCGGCGACTTCGTCCAGCGCGGCGCGCATGATCCTGAAATTTTCCTGCGTGGCGTAGGTGCCGCCGAAACCCTCGGTGGTCGCGCCAAACGGCACGTAGTCGAGGAGGCTCTGCGCCGTGGTGCGGATGACCGCTATCACGTCGGCACCCTGTTCGGCGGCGGCGGCGGCCTGCTTCACGTCCTCGTAGATGTTGCCTGTGGCGACGATCAGGTACAAGAGCGGGCTATTGTTCTTGCCCTTCCACTGTTCCAGCTTGTCCTCGCGGAAACCACGGTTGTCCTTGACGCGCTTGAGGGTGCCCGCGACCAGTTCTTCGGCCTTGGCCTCGATGGCCTTGCGGTCACCCAGTGGAACGCTCATCACATCCCAGCCAGCGGCGATCCTGTCGTTGAGCGCCTGCACGGTACCGCCCGACTTGAGAAGCGCGTTGACATAGCGTATCGTCGCGCCGTCTTCAAGGGCGGCGGGATCGCTGGCCCGGATCTGGTCGACCACCAGGTTGGGAACCGGCACGCCATCGGGATTGGCTCCGTCGGCACCTGCGAGCCGCAGCGTGGCGCGCTCCACCGTTACCGAGCTGTGTCCGTCTATGAAATCCTGCACCGGCGCTGTGATGCGCTCGGCAAGGGCCCTCGCGTACGCGACGCGATCGGCCGGTAGATTCAGTTTGCTTTTCATGCCCCATCCTTCGTTAGATAGTATCGAGCCCGATCGACGATGCTCCGGTCAAGACCTAAAAGCGACGCGATGGCGAGCGCGTCGCTCTCGGAACCCGAACCGTCGTCATCGACGACTTCATACCTCATGTGCCTGTTTATGCCCGCCAGCCGCTCGGCGAGCGCCGGCCCGTCACCGCACGCTGCCAGTGGAATTGCTGAACCACCTGGCTCACTGCCTGCCGCAGTACTCAGCGCCGCCTCGGCAGCAGCCCTGTCCAGCCCCCGCATGCGCCTGTATTC
>JAIFMD010000173.1 GCA_020048755.1 Spirochaetota bacterium | reverse complement strand
AACCCTCCAACGTGATCTTCCCCTGTGCAAATGCCATATTTAGCGCTATACTATAAGAATAATTAAATATCGAAAATCCGAACAAGCAAATGATTACCCTTCGCACGAGTCAAATCCACGGAGCGGCCTGAAACGATCCATCCAGTTCCTCGAACCTTGTGCCTGAAGCAATGACGGTACAATCCTTGGTATTGCATATCCTGGAGCAACTACCATCCCTTGGCGTCTCACGTCCCGGAACCAAGGTTCGAGCAACCAGCAACGAATTTCGTACGAGGAGTACAATTTGAAAAGCCAGAACCAGAAAACCCTTCTGCTGGTTGAAGACGAGATGCTCATTGCCATGAGCCAGAAAATTTTCCTCGAGAAGTATGGTTATAAAGTATTGACAATCAACACCGGTGAAAAAGCCGTTGAAATCCTGAGGAAGGATTCAGAAATAGAACTCGCACTGTTGCCGGGCAGCAAAAAGGTACCACTGGAAAAGATTGGTTACAACGTAATCCTTGCCAACAACGGGGGAAAAGCCGTAGAACTGGTCAAGACCACCAACGCCATTGACCTGGTCCTGATGGACATAGACCTGGGCATGGGCATGGATGGAACCCAGGCGGCCGAATTAATCCTGGGTCAACGCAATATTCCCATACTGTTCCTGTCAAGCCACACAGAACCCGCGATGGTGGAAAAGACTGAAAAAATCACATCGTATGGATATGTAGTCAAGGACTCCAGCATCACGGTGCTCGATGCGTCGATCAAGATGGCGTTCAAGCTTTTTGACGCCTACAACGCGCTGAAGCTTGAACTGACCGAGCGCAAGGAAATGGAGCGCGGGCTCGAGACGACCAGACAGGAGCTTGTACTAATCAAGCAGGCAGCAGATACCACCAGCGAATTTGCGCAGAGCCTGATCAACACAGTACGCGAGCCGCTCCTGTCCCTTGATCAGGACCTCAGGGTCGTAACCGTCAGCAGATCCTTCTATGAAACGTTCAAGGTAAAGCCCGAGGAAACAATCGGGCAACTGATCTATGATCTGGGCAACAAGCAGTGGGACATTCCAAAACTGCGGGAATTGCTGGAAGAAATCCTGCCACAGCAGGTCTCATTTGATGACTATGAAGTCGAACACGATTTTGCCACTATAGGCCATAGAACCATGCTGCTCAATGCAAGGCAGATCCTGCAGGCACCCGGAAAACCCAGGATAATACTTCTTGCGATCGAGGACATCACGGTGCGCAGGGAGGCAGAAAAAAAAATAGCGGCTCTCCTGGCCGAGAAGAACCTCATCCTCAAGGAAGTCCACCACCGCATCAAGAACAGCATGAACACCATCAAGAGCCTGCTCATGCTCCAGGCCGCCTCCCTTAAAGATCCGGAAGCAATCCAGGCTCTCAAGGATACAGAGAGCCGCGTGTACAGCATGATGCTGCTCTACGACAAACTGTACCGCTCGGTAGATTATATCGACATACCGGTCAAGTCGTATTTATTTTCTCTCGTTGACGAAATCATCGGCAATTTTCCCAACAGCAACATCATTACCGTCGAGAAGCATTTCGATGACTTCCTCATCAATGCCAGAACCATGCAGTCAATCGGAATCATCATCAATGAACTGCTGACAAACATTATGAAGTACGCGTTTATCGGCAGGAATGAAGGCCTGATAAGCGTTTCGGCCTCCCTGTCCGGAACAAAAGCTACCATTACCGTACAGGATAATGGCACGGGCGTACCCGAGGAGATAAACTTCGAGAACTCCTCGGGATTCGGCCTCATGCTCGTGCGGACCCTTACCGAGCAGATAGGCGGGGCGATCAGGATGGAGCGCAACCAGGGTACGACGGTGGTACTGGAGCTCAAACTATAACACCCTCCAAATCTCTGAATAGTCATGCTCCTTCTCGCACCATTTGCATACAAAGGTGTTGGTGCCAGGTTTGCGCACGAACGAGGCCTCCACGTGCTCCTGGTGGGCAGGGTGAGATATACAGTTCTCGTTGCGGCAGGCTATGTCGTCGAAGTTGTAGATGCGGGGCGGCATGCCGAGGCGGTATTTCTTTACTACCTCGTGGTCCTGCACCAGGTTGAGCGTGCAGCCGGGAGATACGGCGCCGAGCCGTTTCAGTTCCTTCTCGCCGAAGGAAAGAAGATCGGGTACAGACACGATGCCCTTGAAGGCGCCGGAGTTGGTGTGGTAGACGCCATGTGACGAGCGCAGGTTCAGTCCGAGCACGCGGCGTATCTTGTCGATGCGGTTCCAGATTTCTTCGACAGGCGCACCAGAGGCGATATGGTCTATGACGAGGCCAGAATCAACAGGCTTGATGCCGACCTTGTATTCCGGCTTTGACCTGACGGAGATGGGGGCCTCCACGATGAAGTCCTCGTCGGGTTTGGCCGTCGCCAGTCCCGTCCCTTCAAAGTCATCGCCCAGGACACCCGCGACCATGGCCATCTCCACGGCGCGGGTGTAGTAACCGTTGGCCGACTGGGCATCCCAGGCGTTCAGGGGCGTGTCGTCAAGGAAGGTGGGAATGACCGGAGCAAGCCGGTCTCGCGGCAGGGGGTGGTAGAACTGCGTGTCGTCGCGCAGCTTGTCCAGCATGTCCTTGCGGAACGTTACGGCCTTGCGCAGCGCCGGCGCTTTCTCGAGCACCGACTCACCCATGCGCTCCAGCTGCAACCGGGTAAAGTACCAGATCGACGCGGTCCTGCCCGAGGCCAGGTATTCGTCTATGGAATTCCAGGTTCGCACCTCAAAGCCGTTGCGCTTCATCTTCTCGATATAGGCTGCAGGCAATGCGAGTTCCGGCGGGGCTACAAGGTCGACGACGACCTCCTTGAAAATCCGGAGTCCATCGGCCTTGGAGTGCACGGTGCGGCCATGGTAAAGGTCGCCGAGCAAGGCCAGGTGGATGCGGCCGTCGTCCCAGCCCAGCTGCTCCAGGAAGCTGAATTCGTCAAGGAATTCCTGGGTGGGATGTTCGTGCTTGCCGTCGCCGGCGTTGATGAACGACGGCCGGGCATAGCCGGAGCGTTCGGCCCACGGCCCGAGGTAATCAGCCAGCCAGGCGCAGACGCCTTCAAGTTTGGTGCGTATGACGAAGCACGACTCGGGGGCATAGCCGACAAGCATCTTGATGGCATCGGTGAGGCTCTCGTTCTTTGCAAAGCTTGAAGTGGCGGCGTCGAACATGGTGGCGCGCACACGATGGAACAGCGCCGCGTTGCGGAAGCTTTCCCTGGTGCGCGTGGAATTCTCGAGGAAGATCATGTACGCCGAATAATCCGGATCTGCTATCCTGAAATCTTCCGCATTACCGCCGGCTGCAAGTTCGGCCTTCAGTTCGCGTGCCTTGCGGTACAGGTACCGCTGCTCGTCTATTGAAAGATCCCCCACCACCCCGATTGACCTGCCCTTGAACCGCCCGTTCCTTTTCATCTCGCCTCCCAACTTTAAGTACCACCTTTTCGCGCAGGGCGAGGGATGCCTGAGGCGCCTCGCCCTGCGCGAAAAGAAAAAAAAGGCGGGAAGCAATGCTTCCCGCCAAAAATCACCGTTTTATCTCCGAAGCGGTGGTCAAAGCC
The DNA here is from genome assembly GCA_020048755.1 of Spirochaetota bacterium. Taxonomy (GTDB): domain Bacteria; phylum Spirochaetota; class Spirochaetia; order Treponematales; family UBA12059; genus SZUA-370. Next base: position 4,644 of record JAIFMD010000173.1, on the reverse strand, counting down.
TCCGCTTCAAGAATCAGGAACCCTCCGGAAGGCCCCTGCACCACCAGGCGTCCTCCCGATTGCGTTACGGAGGTCCACCGGGTCACCGGAGCGGAACTGGCTTTCAGTTCCAGCGTCGCAGGGTCGAAGCGCCCGATGGCCCACCCGGCATCCTTCTTGACGACGGCGTAGATCGACGAGCCTATCTTCCAGAGCATCGTATCGGTGAACACGTCATCCTTGCCCTGCACTACGTTGGCGTAGTCCGCCTTGGTGATGCGGACCAGCCGGATAGCTCCTCCGGCGCCGGTCACCTGGCCGGCTACCGCCACGAAGGCATCGCCTGTATCGAGTGCCGTGCTCGCCTTGATCGTGTTCAGCGTGCTCTTCCTGAGTATCTCGCCGGTCTTGAGGTCTACGAGTACCAGGCGGGAGAACGGCAGGTTTGGATCGACGAGCTCGAACAGGGGCACGGCATTGGCTTCCTTGTCGGCAGCCGTGGTCACTTCTTCCTTTATTGTGTCCTTCTGGTCGGCTGCAATGGCGGCACGGTCAGCTGCTATCTCCGTATCCTTGGCGGCCGAGGCTTCTTCACGGGCAGCCAGGGCGGCCTTGTCTGCCTCCACCTGGGATTCACGGGCTGCTATCGCAGCTTCTTCCTCGCGGGCCTTCTCGGAGACGGCTATGCTCGCCTCCTGGTCAGCACCCTTCGCTTCGGCGTCAGTTCCGTCAGCCCCGGTCGCGGCAGCGGTTGATCCAGCCGGCTCGCCAGCTGCACCTGCAGTACCCGCACCTGCAGACGTCCCAGCCGTGCCGGCTGTCGCTCCAGCGGTACCCGCAGTGGTGCCAGTCGTGGCTTTCTCTGCATCGACCCGGGCCTTTTCGGCTGCTATCGCGGCTTCTTCCCTGGCAATCCGTGCCTTCTCGGCATCGATGGCGGCCTTTTCTTCTTCCTGGCCGCGCTCCTTCAGGTCAACGACATCCCGGCGCTCTTCTACCCCGGCGGTCGGGGATTCGTCCTTGAGGCTCTCGATGGTTGGCTTGTCGGTGATGGAGGTCGTGTCGATTGAACCGAGCACGCCAGCGCCGGCACGGCTGGTCAGCGGTATGACGATACGGGAGCGCCCGGCCCATTCGTCCCAGCGGACCGAGAGCCCTGCGTGCGCAGCCGGGAGTTCAGCCAGAACAACGGGCTTGTACTTGCTGCTGAAATAGTCGAGCTTGCCGCGGTAGACGGCGTTGTAGATGGTAATGAAAACCGAGAGGGTGTCCGCATCTTTGGCTGAATATCCGTATGCGCTCTCGAGATACCCCGCGACGATGCGTCTGAGGTTCTTGATGTGGTCGACCCGCGCCCCTTCTCCAATGATGATGATGTCGGCGTCGAAGCCGGTCTTGACCGAGGCATCGACTGCGTGGATGACCGAATAGCGGCCTACATCTCCGGAACGGGTAAGGCCCCGGGCGATGGCAGCGCCAAGTGTCCGGCCTATGCCGCGTATCGCCTCTGCGGTTTCCACGACCTCGTGGGGTCCTTCATAATTTATGAACTCGATAGCAGAAGCCTGCACCGCGGCGACTTCGGTTTCGGCTACGTCGAGGGCTGTCGCAGTCAGGGTCAGGCAGAGCGCGGCCAGAACCGCGAGTCCCATTCTTTTTTTCATCCCGTTTCTCCTCTTGGCTCAGGTGGCCTCTTTAATCCAGAAAAGGGTACCTCATCGGGGCCGGGAAACGCGTTTGAGCGCATTCTCTGCCATGGAACGCAGATCGCGGGGGTAATCCCCGCCGGAAATCCGCACGAGGGCCAGGATTCCCGATTTGTCGTCCAGAGCTCCACTAGCCCGGTACAGCACATCTATGGCAGCGACGATCGCCCCGGCAGTGCGTACGTCCAGCCGTCGCTCGGCCGCCCTGGCAAAGGCCGCCAGCGCTTCTCCATCAGGATCAAGGCCGATAGCCGCGACAGCTGCGGCCGCGGCGGCGCGCACGGCCGGTTCGGGGTCGCTCCTGAACGCCTCGACGAGTACAGGAACAGCCTGCGGCAACCCCAGCTTGCCTAGAAGGCCGCACGCGTATACGCGGGGCAAGGTTCCGCTCGGTGTCGGGCCAACTCCGACAGCACCAATCCCGAACGGGGCATCCAGCTTTCCTAGTGCCACAGCTGCCAGATACAACGAAGCCTGTCTGACCGCTGTGCCTATAGTACCCGATTCCATGGATTTTTCAATATCATTGAGCCGTTCCATGGCAACAGAATCGTCATACGGTGCGATTGACCAGAAGGATTCTTCTTTGGCTACCAGATCTATGGCCTCAAGGTCGAGGACGGGCAAGGCCGGGAGTGCCAGGGCTACGAGCGGTCGCTCGAAACGGTAGGCGTAGAGTATCCAGTCAGCACCGCCGGCGAACACGGCACCGGTAGGCGCAATGGCGGGCAGGGACGCGACGTTTGAAAGCCTGAGCGTCCTGTACAGGGAGCCATCGTGGCCATAGCTCCAGACCGTTGATTTGGTAAGCACGACAACGCGACCCTCGAACGCGGCCAGGGTTGCCGGTCCGCTGCCGAGCCGGAGCGCGACCCGCCAGAGTTCCCTGCCATCAGGATCGGCGGCCAGCAACGTGCCGTCAGTGCCGAGCGCGTAGAAACCATCCTGGGACGAAGCTGCTGCCAGCGGCCTGGAACCAAGGCGGGCCGCTGGCTCCTTGAGCACCGGCACAAGGCTGTTGCCTGTGGGGTCAGGCTGCAGCACGACGAGGCGGCCGTCTTCAAGGGTCGCGGCTAGCCTGCCCGGAACACCCGCCAACGCAACCACTGCAATACCGGAATCCATCACTATGCCGGATTCCGCAGTAAGCGGAGTACCGCCGTCAGCTGTAAACAGCAGCACCGTACCATCAGCCAGGCCGATAGCCGGCCCGCCTTCCGGGCCTATGATGACCGGCGAGCTCTGGCCCGCAGGTAAGGCTGTTTTCCACAGACGGCTGCCGTTGGGCGCATACGCGAAAAGCGCACCGCCAGCCACAACGAACATGCGCCCATCCGCGGCAAACACCGGTGCGGAGGCCGGCACAGCACCGAGTTCTACGCGCCATACTTCCTGTCCGGCCTTGTTGACGAGCGCAATGCCGGTAGCGCCTTCTGAAATGGCGGCGCGGCCAAAATCGTCGCAGGCTATGAACGCGGAACGGCGGTCGCTCAGGGTCCGCCTGCCTATGGCGACGCCGTCGATGGTCAGGACGTATAGGGTCTTTGAATCGGAGAGGAGCCAGGAGCGGCCCGCCCCGAGGGCGGGGCCGGCGGTAACCACCCCGCCAACGGGGAAGCGGAACAGCGCCTCGGCCTCAGCCGTGCTGCCGGCCCCGGTCGGGGAAGCGGCAGAAGGAGCAGGCGCAACCTGCGCGGGACAAGGTGCCGACAGGAAGGCCAGGAGGACCAGAGCAACCGGGAGCCGTCTAGTCGAGCCTGAACCGCACATAGCTTTCTACGTGGGAAGTCTGGGGATAGAAGTCAAAAACGGTAGCTGATTCAATAGCGTATCCAGCGGCTACAAGGATGCCTGCGTCCCGGGCCAGGGACACGGGATCGCAGGAAACGTAACCGATGAGCGGAGCGCGCGAAGCTGCCAGCCAGGAGCGCACCTGTGCCGAAAGTCCAGCCCGCGGTGGGTCTACGACTACGTAGTCGAAGCGCTCGCGCGCCTGTGATGATTTTGTCCAGTCCTCGATGCTCGTGGCGGCGTAGCTTGCTGCCTTGCCGACATTGGCGCAGGCATGGCCCAGTGCCCGTGTTTCCTGTTCCACACAGTTCAGGTGGTCAAATCCGTCTTTCAGGAAGGTTCCGAACAGACCCACGCCGCAATACAGATCGGCAGCGCGCGCCCCGGACAGCCCCGAGCAGACAGCCGGCACCAGCTTCTCGACCATGTCCAGGTTGCTCTGGAAGAAGCCGCCGATATCGAAGCGCAAGGATTTTCCACATATCTCCACGGTGATGTCGCGGTCCTGTCCCTCCAGGAACGTCCGCTCCAGGTAACCAAAGGCCACAAAACGATCCTTGCCAGCCAGTATCCTGTCCAGGGCGCGCCGGTCCGGGCTGTCTGCCTGTTCCCGCAGCCAGCGCGCCAGTGGAGCGGCGAGGATGGGACAGGTACCAACCCCGAGCACGCTGGATGACGAGCGCCTCGTGTAGCCTACCTCGCCGGAGCGGGCACGATGGAACTGCGCTCTGTTGCGGTAGCCGAGGGATCGCGAAACGACGATGTCAAAATCGAGGTTCTCGATACCACCGGAGCGGCGCCAGGCATCCTTTGCCAGGTCAAGCCTGGCTTCAAGTTGCGCTTCATAGGACAGATGCATCAGGTTGCAGCCGCCACATTCTCCATATAGCGGGCACACCGGCTCGATGCGGGCCGGGCCGGGTTTCAGAATGGCCTTTATCTCGCCACGCAGGTAACCGGGCTTCACATCGACTACGCGCACCGCAAGTTCGTCGCCAGGGGCAGCGAGGGGCACAAAGACGGTGCGGCCCTCGTGGTGGCCCATGCCGTCGCCACCGGGCACGATGCGTTCCACCAGCAGGTTCATGATCTCGCCTGATTGCGCCACGGGCTACTCCTTGCGTTCCGGCCGGTATACCGCCGTCTCGACGCGATTGGCCGCGACCAC
>JAIFMD010000116.1 GCA_020048755.1 Spirochaetota bacterium | reverse complement strand
TCTGCAGGACCTGGAACCGGCACTCGTGGCCGACATCTTCAGCACCAACTGCGCCGGAGCCCTGTTTGGATGCAAAGTCGCCCTGCAGGGCATGAAGGCCCGGGGACACGGTGCCATCTACAACCTTGAGGGCCTCGGCTCCTCGGGCGGACTCATCCGCGGGATGACCGCGTACGGCGCATCAAAACGCGCGCTCGCGTACATCGTCGATTCGGTGGCGCTCGAGGCAAGAGGCACGGGCGTCATCGTCGGAGCGCTCAGGCCCGGCATGACCGCGGGTCAGCAGGATATTCAACATCCTTTCAGACACCGTGGAGACCATAGCGCCCTGGCTGGTACATCGCATGCTGCGCAACCGGCGCAACGGAGCCAGGATAATCTGGCTGACCGGAGCCAAGGCTTCGTGGCGCTTCATATCGGCACCGTTCATCCAGCGGCGCATCTACCCTGAAACCATGTAGTCAGGAGGTACAAACTCCGTCGATGCAGGTATGCGAAGCCTGGAACCCCGCGCTTGCTGGAGGAATCTCCTCGTGGAGGAATGGCTACATACCGATAAAGTAACAGTGAAAGAAGACATGCCTGAAACAGTCGTGCAAACCTGCTTTAAAAAGGCAATGAGGTGATGCGAAGCGTCAGTTCCAGACAAGAAACAATACACGACCGCGTAACAATGAAACGATTGTGCGCATCGTTGTTATCACTGGTTGCAGTGCTGATACTCGGGTCGGCGTTGATACCATGGAGCATCAAACGGCAAGACCAGTTGATGCGGGCCGATGCCATCGAAAGTACGACGCTGATCGCTGCGGGCCTTAACCAAAACAGCATAGCTACACTCACCGGGACAAAAGCAGACATCCAGAAGCCTGAGTACAAACGGCTACGGAACGTACTGGAAATCTCGTTGTCAACCGGTGATTTTGGTAACCGGATCGTCTTGGTAAGCTACAACACTACGGGGCCGCTCTTCGTGTTGGTCGACGGGGAGACCTCCGTTCCACTTCATGCCTTGAAACCCGGGGATCCTTGGGGTGAGACAACTCCTGAGTTCACACGCTTGATGCTGGCGGGTGAATCATCTGTCGTAGGGCCGCACAGGGATGCCCGCGGTACCTGGATGACAGCCTGCGTCCCCATCAAACCAGTACAGAACCAGGCGACAACTGCCTTGCTGGCAAGCTATGACTCGGATGCATGGCACAGGAACCTGGTGCTATCGTCCATCCCTAACATGCTGCTGATTACAGCGCTCGCGTTGATCATTGTCATTGATGCACTCATCTACCTGCGCCGAACCGCAAAGCAAGACATGCTCAAGAAGCCCGTGGTCTATCTTTCCAGCGTTACCATAGCACTGGCTGGACTGGTCCTGACCCTGAGCTCAGCCTGGACAGGTTCAACGATGCAGGCCCGCTCACGGGAACAGACCTTTGACCAGCTCGCTGTCGATCACTCGGATATGTTTGCTGAACGCATGCGGGTACTCCGTGATGCGGAACTGGAGAGCCTGGGCCTCTTTCTGGAAAACTCCAGCTCGGTAACTCCCGACGAGTTCCAGGAATTCACCTCATACCTGGTATTGGATAAAATCGTCTCTGCATGGGAATGGGTACCGGTAGTCAGGGAACAGGAACGGGAAAATTTCGAGTACGCAATCCAAGCCGCTGGCTTGCCTGACTTCAGGATCTGGCAAAAGGAAGCAGACGGCTCGAAAGCGGAAGCCTCCGGCCGCCCTCAATATTTCCCCGTGTCCATGGTAGCGCCCCAGAAGGGCAACGAGTCTGCACTGGGCTACGATCTGGGTTCTGAACCCATCCGCCGTGCCACGATAGACCAAGCGTTGCAGAGTGGCAAACTGACTGCTTCAGAACCCCTGATGCTGGTGCAGGAAACGATGAACCAGAAGGCCATGCTGGTCCTCAAGCCGGTATTCCTGAAAGATCCTGAAAAGAAACTCAGGGGATTCGCACTCGCCATGCTCCGCTTTGACTCCTTGCTCGGTACCTTGGGATCTGGTGACTTGATCGTTACGGAATTATCTCTGCTGAGAAGCAACCAGGTACCGGAACGGCTCGCCACCGATTCCGGGTACGATAATTCCAAAGGCACGGAACTCCAGACACAACGACTTGTCTTCCAGTTCGGCAAGGTATTCGCATTGACTACCCGTGCCACACCCAAGTTCCTGGCACAGTATCCCCAGCGCTTTGGAAAGCTGATCATCATAGTCGGACTGGCTTTTACAAGTGCCTTGACGGCTCTGGCCTCGATGATAACCAAAAGGCGTAACGTACTGGAAACGCTGGTGGCAAAACGCACCCTCGAACTCAGCGAAAGCGAAGAGTCATACCACAATCAGTTCGCACAGAATTCTGCCGTCATGCTGCTCATCGATCCATCCGACGGGGCCATCGTGGACGCCAATACCGCCGCATCGAAGTTCTACGGCTACTCCTGCGATGTGTTGAGATCCATGCGGATCAACGAGATCAATACGCTTCCTGCTGCCCGCGTCAGCCAGGAGATGGCATCGATCGACCGGGAAAAGGGCCAGCGATTCTCCTTCGTGCACCGTCTGGCTAATGGCTCGCTGCGCAACGTCGAGGTGTCGTCGAGCAAGATACGGTTCGGTAACAGGACCTTGCTCCATTCAATAATCCAGGATGTCACCGAGCGGAAACTGGCAGAAGACAAGCTGAAGGAAATTTCAGACCGGCTCTCGCTTGCGACGCTCGCCGGTGGCGTAGGTGTCTGGGAATACAATGTGGCTACCGGTATGGAACTATGGGATGACCAGATGTACCGGCTGTACGACGCCCAGCAGGAACGCGATTCCGACGCCTCGGCGATATGGAGAGCGCGCGTGCATCCTGATGACCTGGACAGAAACGATCGGGAGATAGCAATGGCCCTGCGTGGTGAGACGGATTTCAATACGGAATTCCGGATCATCTGGACAGACGGTTCCATACACGAAATACGTTCCCTGGCGCTGGTCCGGAAAGACGACTCCGGAAAGCCGGTCAGCATGATCGGCACGAACTGGGACATCACCAATCAGAAGCAGTCTGAAAATGCGCTCAAGCTGCTGAACAGCGAACTGAAGCAGGCAACAGAACTGGCCAGGTCGCTGGCCCGCGAGGCGGATTCCGCCAACCGTGCCAAAAGCGATTTTCTGGCAACCATGAGCCACGAGATCCGCACTCCGATGAACGGCATCATCGGCATGACGGGGTTGCTGATGGACACCCCGCTTTCAGCAGAGCAGCGACAATACGCCAGAATAGTACAATCGAGCGGCGAAGCTCTCCTGTCGCTCATCAACGACATACTCGATTTCTCAAAAATCGAAGCCGGACGCATGGAGCTGGAATCGCTCGATTTCAACCTGCGGGTTACCCTGGAAGATACGATAGACCTGCTGGCCATCAAGGCGCACGAAAAAGGCCTGAGTCTCGCCAATGTCATAGACCCGGACGTTTCAGTACACGTACGGGGCGATGCGGGGCGGCTCAGGCGAATAATTATAAATCTCGTGGGCAACGCCATAAAATTTACCTCCACGGGCGGTATTACCATACGGACGAGCCTTGTGTCCGAAAACGAAACGAACGAGATGCTCGGATTCTCCGTCACGGACACAGGCATCGGCATACCGGCCGACAAGCAAGGCGCCTTGTTTACCCCCTTCTCCCAGGCCGACAGCTCAACGACGCGCAAATACGGCGGCACCGGGCTGGGGCTGGCCATATCCAGACAGTTGGCGGAATTGATGGGCGGCACGATCAGTCTTGAAAGCGAAGAAGGCAAGGGCTCGACCTTCCGGTTCACCGCGAGACTGGACAAACGGGAAGCCGGCCAGGTAACGGAACCGGATTCCTTGACCAGCCTGAGCGGGCTCAAGGTGCTGCTGGTCGATGACCAGGAAGCAGACCGGTTGCTCGTCGCATCACTGCTCGCGGGATGGGGTTGCGTTTTCAAGGAAGCCACATCGGGCGCGGAAGCGCTTGTACTGCTTGCACAGGCAGCGCAGGATGGAACTCCGTTCGGAGCGGCATTGCTTGACCTGAAGATGCCGGGCATGGACGGAGCAGAACTGGGACGGCATATCAGGGCAAACAAGGCGATCGGCGACATCGTGCTCGTGCTGGTAACAGCCCAGGATTACCGTGGAGAAGTTGCTGCGATGGCAGACATCGGGTTCCTCGCGTTGTTGGGCAAACCCCTCCGGCAATCACAGATCCATGACTGCCTCGCCATCGCCGTGGCTCGCACACAAGCCAGCGATGCCGCCAGCAGGCTCGCCTCGGCCCGGCCCCGCACACTTGAAAAAGCCCATGCTTCCTCAAAACGCATACTGCTGGCAGAGGACAACCCCACCAACCAGTTTGTCGCGCTTAAAATTCTTGAAAAGCTGGGCTACGCGGCAGACCTGGCCCAGAATGGCCACGAAGCAGTCGATGCGGTGCAACAAGGACATTACGACCTTGTACTGATGGACTGCCAGATGCCGGAGATGGACGGTTACGAAGCCACCAGAGCTATACGGGCCATGCATGGCGATGCCGGACGCCTGCCTATCGTAGCCATGACCGCCAACGCCCTCGACACAGACCGGGCAGCCTGCCTGGCAGCTGGCATGAATGATTACCTGAGCAAACCGGTGGTGCCCACCGTACTCGCTGCGATGCTTGAACGCTGGCTTGACCGAAATGAAATACTGGACACCTCGGCTGATGATGATCTCGCTGAACTGGAACCAGTTGAAGAACGTGACAGCCAGAACAACCGCCCCGTGATGTTCGACCGAGAAGCGTTTCTCATCAGGGTCATGAACGATCAGAAAATCGCCGAAGAACTCATCTCGCTGTACATCAGGAACTTACCTGAAGAACTTGAAAAATTGTCTGAAGCCGTGAAGACGGGCAATATGAAACTCGTCAAGCAACTCGCTCATCGCACAAAAGGTGCTGCCGCCAACATGAGCGCACTGGCAATTTTTGAAATCGCTGCAGAAATGGAACGAGCCGCAGGGGCGGGAGACTCCGACACGCCGGGTAGACTGATTGTTGAACTGCGGGGGCTATACAGTGAAACCAGAGAAGCCATGGAGCCACCAGAAGCTTAGACCTGATGGCATTGCCAGGGCGCTGGAGAACGCAGAAACTGCGTATTTGACAGCCGGGAATGAACCTTGTACTGTTAGCCTACTGGATTATCAGCCAGCGGCACTGACAGCCAGGCCGGCCTGCTCCAGCCAGGAGGCTCGATGAAGCGTATGCCCGGAAATGGCGCTGATCCACAACAGGAGCTTCTCAAGCAGACCGAAGAACTGTCAAAAATCGGCGGCTGGCGTTACGACATCGAATCAAAAACCGTAGTCTGGACTGAGGAAGTTTATGAGATCCATGAAGTCGACAGAGACTTCAACCCTTCAAGGCTCGACCAGAACATGGACTTCTACATACCACGAAGCAGGGTCCTGATACAGGAAGCCTTTCAGCACTGCATGGATACAGGCGAACCCTACGACCTGGAGCTGCAGTTCACTGGTGCTAAGGGAACCAGGAAATGGGTACGTACCCGGGGACAAGCCATCCGCTCCGGAAATCAGACAACGGCCCTCTACGGCAACATCATGGACATAACGGAGCGCAAGCGTGTCAGCAATGCGCTGGAATCGGCCAATGCGCGACTGGAAGCACTCTGGAGCATCACAAGCCTGGAAACAAAAGACTTCAAGGCTACGTGCGACCACATACTGGCTTCTATCGTCTCGATGACGACGAGCAGGTACGGCTTCTATGGTTTCATGGACGCGGATGAAAGCACCATGACCATCCACTCGTGGTCCGGCGAGGCCATGCATGATTGCTCCATGGTCGACAAACCTTCCTGTTATCAAATCGACCAGGTCGGTGTCTGGGGCGAAGCCATCAGACGGCGCGAACCCCTCATACTCAACAACTACCCCGCGGTGCATCCAGCCAAGAAGGGAATACCCGCCGGACACGTACCGCTCGAGCGCATCCTCGTCGTTCCGTACATCAACCATGGCACCATCATAGCGGTAGCGGCGGTAGCCAACAGGGATGAGGATTATGACGAGACCGATGTGTGGCAAATCCAGGCCTTCCTGTCCGCCGTGCAGGAAATGCTGGACCGCAGAAAAGCCGAGGCGGAGCTCCGCGCCATGGTCGGGCGGCAGGAAGTCCTCATGCAGGAACTCAAGCACCGGGTCAAAAACAATCTGAACATCGTCTCCAGCCTGCTCCGGCTCGAACTGCCAAACATAGCCGATCCGACAGCGATCAAGGTACTCGCCGACGCGGAAAGCCGGATACGGTCCATAGCCATGATATACGAGCGGCTCTACCTGGCGCCGAGCCTCGAGGGGGTCGAGCTTGGTGCCTACATCCAGGAACTGAGCCAGAGCATCATGGCCATCTATGCCAGCAACGATAGCCGCATCACGCTCCGCAGGGAACTGGCGACCGCCGAACTGAGCACCGAACGAGCCGTTCCTCTGGGCCTGATACTCAACGAACTGATTACCAACGTCCTCAAATACGCCTACCCCGGAGCTTCTCGGGGAGAACTCCGCATCACGCTCACCAATGATGAAGGCTCCATCCGCCTCCGCGTGGAGGATGACGGCGTTGGCCTGCCTGCGGGATTCTCCCCGTCGACCACAGAGAGCATGGGAACCCAGCTGGTCATGATGCTGTCACAGCAGATTGGTGCACAGGTAACCTACAGCAGTCCGGAAGATAGCACCGGTACCAGGGTAAGACTGGATTTCTCGCTCTGAACCAGCACCGGCTCCGTCCGGCGGTCATTCGGTAACAATATAGCGATCATCGTATGTTTGACGCATTGCGGATACGACCCTATACTCCTTTTATGGAACGCCGCGACCAATTGCTGAGCAGACTCCACGAAGCGCAAGCCAGGTCAGGACGAAATTGGCTGTCGCCCGGCGAGCTCCGCGAAGAGGCCGCCCACCAGGGCCTGTCCGCTGCCAGCCTCAAGGGCGTGGCCAGCTACTACTCCATGTTCAGCCTTGCGCCTCGCGGGCGGCACGTTGTCAGGCTGTGCGCCTCACCGGTCTGCAGGCTGTCTGGCGCCTTAGACCTGCTGGACGTCGTGGCCAGAGCCACCGGAGCCCCCATCGGAGGCACCTCCCCCGATGGCGTGTTCACGCTGGAGACCTGCCAGTGTCTCGGCCGCTGTGCCGGTGCTCCCGCCATGATGATCGACGACAGGGTCCATACAAACCTCGACCCGGCACGGATAGCTGCCATAATCGCCGCTGAACGTGCCGGCACCGCTCCGGTCCCTGCTGCCCACAGCGCCTCGATCAGGGCAAAAGACCTGGGCCCGCAGTCCGGGCGCCGCATAGCCCTGCGTTTTCCTGCGGCGGCCGATCCCGCTGACGCTGTAGAGTATGCACGCGCCGGCGGCTGGGCCGGCCTCCGCGCAGCCCTCTCAAAAGCCCCGGACGAGGTGGTGGAGGAACTGGCGCGGGCCAAGGTGCGCGGGCGCGGAGGCGCGGGCTTTCCCACCGGCCTCAAGGAACGCGCGGCAGCCGGGTCGGCCTGTTCCGATAAGGAAAGCTGCGAACGCTTCGTCGTCTGCAACGCCGACGAAGGCGAGCCGGGCACCTTCAAGGACCGCATCATCATGGAACGCACGCCCCAGCTGCTCATCGAGGGCATGCTGGTGTCCGCCTACGCCATCGGAGCGCGGCGCGGCTTTGTATACATCCGCGGTGAATACACCGAGGCCATAGCCAGCGTGCGCGCGGCCATCGCGTCAGCGCTCGCCGCCGGATACCTCGGCGAACACATACTGGGCACCTATTTCTCCTTTGATCTGGACGTACGGCTCGGCGCGGGCTCGTACCTCTGCGGCGAGGAACTTACCCTCATCGAGTCGCTGGAGGGCAAGCGCGGTTACCCCCGCATCAAACCGCCGTTCCCGGCCGAGGCCGGGCTCTGGGGCAAGCCCACGCTGGTCAACAACGTGGAGACGCTCGCCGCCCTGCCCTGGGTTACTGAACACGGTGCAGATGCCTATCTGGCGCTCGGCACCGCCTCGTCGCCGGGCACCAAGCTGTTCTGCCTGTCTGGCGACGTGGCGCACCCCGGCTACGGCGAGTGGGAGATGGGCGTCAGCCTGGGCGAGCTGCTGGCGGCCGCGGGCGGCGCGCTGGACGCAGAAGGCAGGCCGGCCGAAAAGCCGCTGGCGGTGCTGCTCGGCGGCGCGGCCGGCACCTTCGTCCCCGGTGACGCCCTGCACCTGGCCATGGATTACGACTCGCTCAAGGCCGCGGGAGCCACGCTCGGTTCAGGCGCCGTCATCGTACTGGGCCCGGGCAGGTCTGTGCCCGAGACCCTGTCGGCCATCATGGACTTCTTCATGCACGAATCCTGCGGCAAGTGCGTGCCCTGCCGCGTCGGCACCGCCCGCCTGGCCAAGGCTGCCCGCGCCTTCGCCGACGCCGCAAAAAACCCGGCTG
>JAIFMD010000165.1 GCA_020048755.1 Spirochaetota bacterium | reverse complement strand
TCGGCGAGGACGTGGCCGTGGTAGTACTGGTCGCGCAGGGCTTTGATCGTGTCGTCGACCAGGTACTCGTCGAATTTCATCATGCGGTCTATCACGCCGCCGGGGCAGAATTCCACGATGCGGTTGGCTATCGAGTTGACGAACTCATGGTCGTGGCTGGTGAACAGCACGATGCCGGGGAACTCCATCAGGCCATTGTTCAGCGCAGTGATCGACTCGAGGTCGAGGTGGTTCGTCGGTTCGTCAAGGATCAGGCAGTTGGCCGCCTGGAGCATCATCCTGGAGAGGAGGCAGCGCACCTTCTCGCCGCCTGACAGCACCCGTACCGGTTTGAGGGCCTCGTCGCCTGAAAAAAGCATGCGGCCCAGGAATGACCGGATATAGGTCTCGTCGTCGCTCGAAGTGTAGCGCTGGAGCCATTCGACTATGGAATCGTCAGAATCGAACAATGCCGTGTTTTCCCTTGGAAAGTACGACGTGCTCATCGTCTGTCCCCAGGTGCAGTCACCCTTGTAGTCCTTGTCTTCACCAGCAAGGATCTTGAAGAACGAGGTCTTGGACAGGTGCTCCCGGCCCACGAACGCTATCTTGTCACCCTTGTTTACCGTCAGGTCCAGGTTCGACAGAACGGGTTTTCCGTCGTCGAGCTTTGTCACGCCGCGGAGGCTTACGACATTGTTTCCAGGATCGCGGTCGGGCTTGAAGCCGACCCAGGGGAAGCGGCGGCTGGTAGCCTGCATGTCTTCCACGTCGAGCTTGTCCAGCACCTTGCGGCGGCTCGTGGCCTGGCGGCTCTTGGCGGCGTTGGACGCAAAGCGCTGGATAAACTCCTTGAGGTCCTTGATCTTGTCTTCGCGGCGCTTCTTCTCGTCCTTCATCTGGGCCTGGAGCATTCTGGACACCTTGTACCAGAAGTCGTAGTTGCCCGGATACTGGCGTATCATGCCAAAGTCAATGTCGCAGATCTGGGTGCATACGGAGTTGAGGAAGTGTCTGTCGTGGGATACGACGATGACGATGTTCTGAAAGTCCATCAGGAAGTCTTCAAGCCAGGTGATGCTGTCCAGGTCAAGGCCGTTGGTGGGCTCGTCGAGGAGCAATATGTCGGGGTTGCCGAACAGGGCCTGGGCGAGGAGGGTGCGCACCTTGAGGCTCTCGGTCACCTCGCGCATCGGCCGCTCGTGTTCGGTCGCTGGCACCCCGAGTCCAGAGAGCATGGTGGAGGCCTGCGCCTCCGCTTCCCAGCCGCCTATTTCGGCGAATTCGCCTTCAAGCTCGCTGGCACGTATGCCGTCCGCCTCGCTGAAGTCTTCCTTGGCATAGATCGCCTCGCGTTCCTTCATGATGCTGTACAGCTTGCCGTAACCCCTGATCACCACATCGACGAGCCGCTCGTCATCGAACTCGAAATGGTCCTGCCTGAGCACCGCCATGCGCAATTTGGGCGGATAGGATATCTGGCCGAAGTCAGGTTCGATTTCACCCGAGAGCACCTTGAGGAAGGTCGTCTTGCCGGAGCCGTTGGCACCTATGATGCCATAGCAGTTGCCTGGCACGAATTTGAGGTTGACGTCCTTGAACAGTATGCGCTCGCCGAAGCCAAGCTTGAGGTCGCTGACATTGATCATGGTAATGTTCCTTGTGGGGCGCAGGATTCCGTAGCCGTATGCGGATAATGCCTTGAAAACGCAAAAAACGCAAGACCTTGGGCGTGCATGCACCGCGTCGCGTTTGACACGGCACGAGACCATCGTATACGATGGCCTACATGTTCGTGTCAGTCGTTTGTGATCTCGGGGGCGAAGATTCCAGAGCCGCCGTCTACGGTTTGCTTCCTCAATATGGCTTCGAGAAGGTACAGCGTGCCTGCTTTGAGAGCGTACGCGCCAGCGACAAGCAGGTTGCCGCGCTCAAGCGTGACATCGACAAGGTAACTGATTACTACGATACGGTCCGCATCTACCAGTATCCGGTAGATGGCCGGCTCGCCATCTCGATACTCAAAGAGAATCGCTGGAAACGGGTCGTAGTCAGGGCACCATCGGAGCTGGGGCCATCGGAAAAAGCCCCTCCTGCGAAGGCTGCTTCCAAAGCGCCGCACAAAGCGTAATACGTCCGCAAAGGGAGACTACCATGCTTGAAGAACTGGCCGCGCCGATCGCGCAGCTCAAAAAAGAAGTACTTGAAATCTGGGGGCGTCTTTGACGCCGCCACGATACGCTCCAAGATAGCAACAAAGGAATCGCAGACTTCAGAGCCGGGTTTCTGGAACGACCAGAAACGTTCCGAGCGCATCATGGGAGAGCTCAAGGTTCTCCGCAACCGCGTAGACACCTGGGAATCGATCAAACGCTCGATGGATGCCCTCGACGAAATATACCAGATGGCCATGGAAGAAGACGGGGGCTCTCTGGAACCAGAGATACGGGCATCGCTGCTGGACATCCGAGACCGCTTCGACAAGGCCGTCACACTGGAACTCATGACCGGTGAGGCCGACCGCACCGGCGCGTTTCTTTCCATACATGCTGGTTCCGGCGGAACCGAAGCCTGCGACTGGGCCGGCATGCTCCTGCGCATGTATACGCGCTGGTGCGAACGCCGGGGCTTCAGCTATGAGGTTGTAGACATGCTTGAAGCCGAGGGCGGCATCAAGAGCGTTACCCTGGAGATCGACGGAACCTATGCCTACGGCCACCTTCGCGGTGAATCGGGCGTGCACCGGCTGGTGCGTATCAGCCCGTTTGATTCCAATGCCCGCCGACACACCAGCTTCGCAAGCGTCCTTGCCCTGCCGGTGATCGATGACAGCATCGATGTTACCGTAAAGCCCGACGAGATCCGCATCGACACCTACCGCGCCGGTGGCGCTGGCGGACAGAAGGTCAACAAGACGGACAGCGCCGTGCGCATAACCCACTATGCTACCGGTATCGTGGTGCAGTGCCAGAACGAGCGTAGCCAGCACAAGAACAGGGATCTTGCCATGTCGGTCCTCAAGAGCCGTCTCTACGACCGCTACCGTATGGAAAAGGACAAGGAAAACGAGAAGTACCAGGGCGACAAGAAAGACATAGCCTGGGGTTCCCAGATCCGTTCCTATGTGTTCCAGCCGTACACCATGGTCAAGGATCATCGTACCAAGTTCAACGTCGGCAACATCCAGGCCGTGATGGACGGCGACATTGACCCGTTCATAGACTCCTGGCTCCACTTCCAGTGGAAGGGCGGAACGGTTCAGGCTGACGGCGACGACGACGACGAGGTCTGATGTGTTTGAGGAAAGGCCAGTCCGGCCCGTCCAGCTCTTCAGCGTTGCGGCGGTTCTCGTAGCCTTTCTGCTCGTCCTTGTACCCGGCGTGCAGTGTTTTGCCCAGGTTGTTCCAGCTCCGCTGGTCATAGCCTGGGCCGAGCTTGCATCCAATGATATCGAGAGCGGCTACTCAAATGCCGCGGTGCTGGTTCCACGGCAACTCATGGCGGCTGTATCCTTTGTCAGGCTCAGGTATCCCGGCAAAGAAGCAATCAGCCTGGTTCGCCGGAAGGCAGAAGAGGCCGGCCTGGAAGCGGCAAGGAAGGCCGTAGCAACAGCCCGGTCCCAGCGCGACCTGAAGGCCCTTACCATTCTGGATCCGGCACGGAAGGCAGCGGAACTGCTGACCGCCGATACTGAAATTGCAAAAGCGGAAGCCACACTGGTGCTTGCACTAGCACAGGCAGCGGACAGAACGGCCATGGATCAAGAACAAGAGACGGGTGAATCCACCATGCCCTTGCCTGCGGATCTTGTGCCCTGGGCTGAACATGCCAAGGGCACGCTGTTGCCTGTTGTGGCTGACCCGGCTGCGGTGTGTGCGGAAAAGAAGCTGGATCTGCTCGTATACGGCACGATCAAGCCCATAGGTACCTTCCTTGCAGTTGAGTTCAGGCTCTACGACGCCGTGCTCGGCAGGGATATATGGAGCGCGACGGAGTACGCCTTTGCCGATGGTCTGGGAGCTGTCGTAAGCTCGTTCGTCAGGCCTTCCGCGGAGGCAATTTTCGGCCGCTCCTATGCCCGCATAGAGTTCAGGGTGGATCCACCGGTTGCCAATCTGTACCTGGATGGCATCGCGTACAGCAGTTCAGAAATCCTGTATTTCGAACCAGGCCTGCATGAAGCCACGGCTCAGGCGGCCGGATTCGGGAATGCAGGCTCGGTGTTCCTGGCGGAGCCCGGCTTTGACGCCGTCATTTCCTTGACCCTCGAGGAGAAACCATCGACAGGGCTTACCTTGTCCACCGATCCACCCGGAGCAACGGTCCATATCGATGGTGCCCAGGCCGGCCTGGCTCCCCTCGACCTGGCCGGAGCCGCGTATCCGCGCGTAGCCCGTGTGTCCTTGCCCGGCTACGAAGACGTCCAGCTCGTCCTAAGACCCCAGCCGCTTGAGGATCAGCTGCTTGTTCCCCTGTCCCTGTCGGACGGCCTTACCTTTGACAACCGCTATGATGAACGCAAGGGCACCTTTTATCGCTCCCTCGGCTGGTTCATCGTATCTTTGCCTGTAACGGTACTCTCCGGAGGTCTGTTCCAGACGTACAGAAAGACTGGGGAATCCTACTATGAAATTGGCGAAAATGATCCCCTCATAACTGAAGCACTGGTTTCAGGGGATTATACTTCACAGGCTGTATTCTGGACTTCAGCCGCAGCGACTGCCGCTCTGGCCATCAACGCCATTTTCAGGCTTGCCCTGTACATCGGCTCTGCCCAATAAGTATACAAAAGGAGACATGATGAGGTTCGGTGATCGCATACGTAAACTCCTGGGCATGGAAACAGTCGCGGAAGATGATTGGGACGAACTGGCCGACCTGCTGGTCGAAGGCGACCTTGGTGGCGCCCTGGCCGAGAACGTCGTGTCGGAGCTCAAGGCTGTCTGTGCCGGATCAGGAATACGGAACGGTGAAGGTGCAAGGCGCGAGCTTAAAAACCTGCTCTCCGGGTATGCACGGTCGATAGCCATTACCCCTGATCCGGGTGGCCTCAATGTCATCATGCTGCTGGGCGTCAATGGCGTGGGCAAGACGACAACGTCAGCCAAGCTGGCAAAATTCTGGCTGGACAACGGCAGTTCAAAGAAAGCCATACTTGCAGCCGGAGACACCTTCAGGGCTGCTGCCATAGAGCAGCTCAAGATGCACGGCTCGCGGCTCGGTGTGCGCGTCGTTGCCCAGGAACATGGCTCTGATTCAGGTGCCGTGCTCTACGATGCGCTTGAATCAGCAGCTGCCGATGGATCTGACCTGGTCATAGCAGATACAGCCGGGCGCATGCACACCAAGGCCAACCTGATAAAGGAACTGGAGAAGATGGACAAGATCGTCGCCGCCAAGGCCGATCCCACCCGGTACCGCCGCTTGCTTGTCGTAGACGCCACCACAGGGCAGAACGCCCTCAAGCAGGCAGAGACTTTTGCGGCGGCCGTGCGCATCGATGGCCTCGTGCTCACCAAGTACGATTCAAGCGCAAAAGGCGGTGTCGCGCTGGCCATCGCCAGGCAGCTGGGCATACCCACGGCCTTCGTCTGCGACGGCGAACGCTATGAGGACATCCGCCCCTTCGATTCTGACCGTTACCTCGACGAATTCCTCGGACTTGACTCGTGAGGAGCCCCGCGGCGTGTTTCGTCGCAGTTTTCTTCCTCTTCGTGTGCAGTAAGGGCCTTGGGGCACAGGCTACACTCAAGGAAGGCTGGTATTCCTCTGACCCCGCCGGCCTGGTTCTTGAATCCATCCCGGATCCCGCGGGGCAGGAATATGCGCTGCGCATCCGGAATCAGGATGGCAAGCTCAGGTCTGAACTATTCCGCAATGGAGAAGAGGTAAAGGCCTGGGTGAGGACCTACAGCCTAAACGGTATCCTGTCACGGGAGGCCATGGAACAGGATGGGCTCCTCAAGGAAGAATTCCTCTATGACGTGCAGGGCCGGCCAAGTCTGGAGCGGATTTTCCTGGGCAGCGGCGACATCGAGGAAACCGTCTACGAATATGCTGAAGGGCGTCTCGTCTCAAGAACAACCATGCGTGGTGAAACGAACCTGTCGAAGCTCACCTACCTGTATGCGCCCGATGGCCGGCTGGCGCTTGCAAAGGAAGAATCAGGCAGCGCATCCGGAACCAGCGCTGCACGGAGCGGTGGCTCGTCGAGCTGGCGGATCGGGGAGGCCGGTCTGGAACTCCGGACCTACAATGCCGATGGCCGCCTGGTCGCGATATCAGTATACGAGGGAGCCGACAGGCTCAGCTACGAAGAGCGCTACTGGCAAGGCGGATTGCTTGAACTGGTCGTTGTAGAAGCCGGTAACGGTTCCACAACCAGCACTGAATACGTCCTGTCCGGCTCCGCGACAGGTGAGATAGCAAAAATCACCATAAAAAACGGTGAGAAAATAGTCTCGACCGAACTGCGCTCGTACGATGAAAAAAGCCGGCTGGCTAGTCTGACCACGAGTCTGCGTGGCCGGGAATCAGTTGTATCCTACGAGTATGATGATGATGACGCACTGGTTGTTACGAAGACCCTGACAGGTGGCGTCCTCGTTTCAGTGGTCCGGCACGAGGCTCCCGCCGTCCGGGTGGAGGAGCTGTATGACGCCGGGGTGGTAGTCGCGCGCGTACGGTACGAAGACGGCCGCAGGGTGCTCGAGGAAATGCTTCGCGACGGTGTCGTAATCCGCACGAGGCGTTTCCCGTGAGCCGCTCTGGATGGACCCGGTACATAGCCGCGCGGTGGTTCCGGCGGGGGCGCGAGACGGGGCCTTCACTGGCACCGTCTACCGCCGGCATTGCGGTAGGTGTCGCAGCCCTGCTCTGCGTCATCGGTGTCATGAACGGGTTTCAGATGGGCTTCATCGATGCGGTGCTCGATCTGGACAGCTACCACGTGCGCGTTCCATCGAGCTCGGGCAGCGTGGACGCAATACTGGCCGCCGTGCCGGGTTCCAGCGCTGCCTTGCCCTTCGTGGATGTGCGGACCATGGCGGCCAACACCCGTGGCAAGGCAGCCGCGCTCAGGATAAAGATTGTTCCCGATGCTGCACTCGAGATGGATCCTGGCCTCTCCGTCCGGCTGGAATTTCGTTCCGGCTCACTCGCGGGTGGACTAGTCATCGGCTCTGAATTGTCCAGGCAACTCGACCTGAGGGTCGGCGATACCATTTCAGTGCTTGCAGTCTCCGCTGACGAAGATACCGGCATCAATGCCGCCATGGTCGATGTGCCTGTATCAGGTATCTATCATTCCGGTTACTACGATTTTGATGCGGCGCTCGCCTTCCTTACGGTGTCGGTAGCGGGCGATCTGGCTGGCGGAGAAGTCCCCGTCATCGGTATCAAGTTACATGACCGCTACGACGACGCCCGGGCTCTGGCAGCTCTCGCGGCAGCCGGCATAACCGGGGCGGAGAGCTGGCGGGACTACAACCGGGCATTTTTCGGTGCGCTCCGCATGGAAAAATCGGTGATGATGATGCTCGTCGGCCTTATTTTCCTTGTCGTCGGTGTCAACATCTTCCATTCCATGCGCAAGGCTGTGTATGGCCGGGTAGAAGACATAGCGACAATGAAGGCGCTGGGGGCGGACTCTGCGGCCATCCGGCGCATATTCATGCTGGATGGCATCGCCGCAGGTGTCGGCGGCGCGGTCATAGGCCTGTGTGTCGGACTTCTGGTCGCCACCAACATCAACACCGTGTTCTCCGCCATCGAGGCTGCCGTAGCGTTCCTGTATGGCCTCAGCGGGGGAGCTGGTGCAGGGTTCGAGTTCTTTTCACCTGATCTCTTCTATATAGGAGACGTGCCGGTGAGGCTTTCATTTACTGAAACGCTGTTCATCACCGCTACCGGCGCACTTTCAGCGGTAGCCGCAGCCCGTGCTGCCAGTTCGCGCGTGTCCAGGATACATCCCTCGGAGGTCCTTCGCGATGAGTGACGACATTATTGTATGCGGCGGGGTCCGCAAGGTGTTCCGGAGCGAAGCCGAGGAGCTTGAAATCCTCCGCGGTGTAGACCTCACTCTGGCTCGCGGTGACTGCGCCTCCATCACAGGGCCGAGTGGCTGCGGCAAGAGCACGTTCCTGTCCATACTGGGCGGCCTGGACAGACCAAGCTCGGGCACTGTGGTCGTCGGAGGTGTCGACCTCGTTCGTTCGGACGATGAAGGCCTCTCGGCGTTCCGTTCCCGCATCGTCGGATTCGTGTTCCAGTTCCACTACCTGCTCAAGGATTTTACCGCCCTCGAGAACGT
>JAIFMD010000100.1 GCA_020048755.1 Spirochaetota bacterium | reverse complement strand
GCGCCCTGTACCAGTCGCTCGAGTTTTCAGGTCCTGGCGTTGCGGCATTGTCAATGGACGAGCGCTTTACCATTGCGAACATGGCCATAGAAGCTGGAGCCAAGAACGGCATCTTTCCGGTGGATAGCAGTACAGAAGCCTGGGCCGCGTCCGTCTCCAATCGGTCCTATACCAGATATAGAGCCGATGCCGATGCTACATACCACAAAGTGGTGACCATCGACCTTTCGAAGCTTGAACCAACCGTAGCACTACCAAACCTGCCATCAAACACCAAGCCCATCTCGGCGGCGGCTGGCGTCAGGGTGGACCAGGCTGTCATAGGCTCGTGTACCAACGGGCGCATCGAGGACCTGCGGGTGGCCGCTGCGATCATGCAAGGCCGCACGGTAGCGAAGGGCCTCCGCTGCATAGTCTTTCCCGCAACCCAGAAAATTTACTTGCAGGCCCTGCGCGAGGGCCTCATAGAGATATTCGTTGAGGCAGGTGCCGTGGTTTCCACGCCCACCTGCGGGCCTTGCCTCGGTGGCCACATGGGCATCCTGGCCAAGGGTGAGGTTGCTGTGGCCACGACAAACCGCAACTTTACCGGCCGCATGGGACACATCGAATCGAAGGTATACCTGGCCAGCCCCGCGGTAGCAGCCGCAGCAGCAGTAACCGGCCAACTCGTCGATCCTTCTTCAATCCTGGAAGCGCCCGCGCGCGCGCAGTTCAACCAGCCGGCCAAGCCGGCGAGAGCGTAGGGGAGGCCAGCATGAGCGACACCAACACCACCGGAGGCCGGGTCTTCGAACTCGCCTCGCACTGCATGGAGGACCTGGACGCCAGCTTCGCGAAGACGGTAAAGCCTGGCGACTTCATGGTCGCGCTGGAGAACTTTGGCTGCGGCTCCAGTCGTGAACACGCGCCGATAGCCATCAAGGCCTCGGGCATCCGTTGCGTCATAGCAGCCAGCTTTGCGCGCATCTTTTACCGCAACGCCATAAACATCGGTCTGCCCATCCTGGAATGCCCGGAGGCCGCGGCCGGAATCGAGGCCGGCGATGTGATATCCGTGGATTTCAGCTCCGGTACCATAGTCAACAGCACCAAGGGCACTACGTACACGGCCCAACCGTTTCCGCCCTTCATGCAGGGCATCATCGATGCGGGCGGCCTGATCGAATACACAAAACTGGCGCTGCTCCGCAATACACAGGAAGGAATCAAGAAATGAAGTACTCCATAGCGCTTATTCCCGGAGACGGCATCGGGCCGGACGTCATCCGCGAAGCCCAGGCCACGCTCGAGGCAACCGGAACCGTATTCGGACACAGCTTCAGTTTCGTTTCAGTGCCTATGGGTGGCGTGGCCATAGATGCCACTGGCGAGGCCTTGCCGGCCAGTTCACTCGCCGCCTGCAAGGCTGCCGATGCGGTGCTCCTCGGCGCCGTGGGCGGGCCGGCCTGGGACCACCTCGCGGGAGCCAGGCGCCCGGAAGCTGGCCTTCTGGGCCTGCGCGCCGGCCTCGGCGTCTATGCCAATCTCCGCCCCGCGCGCATGTTCCCCGCGCTGTCGGCCGCCTGCCCGCTGCGGCCCGAGATCGTGGCCAGCGGTCTGGACCTGTTGATCGTGCGCGAATTGACCGGCGGTATCTATTTTGGTGACCGCGGCCGGAGCGCCGACGGCGAATCCGCCTGGGACACAGAAACGTATTCCCGCTCAGAGATACGGCGTTTGCTCACGGTAGGCTTCGATGCGGCCATGAAGCGCAAACGCAGGCTCTGCGTCGTGGACAAGGCCAACATCCTGGAGTCCAGCCGCCTGTGGCGCGAGACGGCCAAGGCCATGGCAGCAAACTGGCCCAAAGTGGAACTGAGCTTCATGTACGTGGACAACTGTGCCATGCAGCTGGTCCGCAACCCCGGCCAGTTTGACGTGATAGCCACCAGCAACATGTTTGGCGACATACTCTCCGACGAGGCAAGCATGATCACCGGCTCCATCGGCATGCTCGCCAGCGCAAGCCTCGGCGACTCTGGTCCCGGACTCTACGAGCCGATACACGGCTCGGCCCCGGACATAGCCGGCCAGGACAAGGCCAATCCGCTTGCCGCCATACTGTCCGCCGCGATGCTGCTGCGGTATTCGCTGAAACTTGAAGCTGAAGCCTCCGCCATCGAACGGGCGGTTGTATCCGTACTGGAACAGGGTTACCGGACCTCGGACATCGCAACCGGTGCCGCAGGCGAAACGCTGGCAGGCACCCGCACGATGGGCGCTCTGGTGGTCAAAGCAATCAAGGAGAGCGGAAAATGACGAGCGACAATGTAAAGAGCGGCGTTGCCCGTGCACCCCACCGGGCGCTGTTCAAGTCCATGGGATATACCGACGAGGAACTCAGGCGTCCGCTGATAGGCGTTGTCAGCGCCAAGAGCGAGATAGTGCCCGGCCATATGCACCTGGGCACCATAACCGAGGCCGTGACGGCATAGCGATGGGCCATGCGGGCATGAAGTATTCGCTGGCCACCAGGGAAATCATAGCCGATTCGATAGAGTGCATGGTCATGGCCCATGGGTTCGACGCCCTGGTGATGGTGCCCAACTGCGACAAGATAGTGCCGGGCATGCTGATGGCCGCGGCCAGGCTGGACCTGCCCACCATCGTTGTCTCCGGCGGACCCATGCTGGCCGGTACCGTCCGCGGCAAGAAGGTGAGCCTGTCCAACGTCTTCGAGGCTGTCGGTTCCGTATCCGCCGGTACCATGAGCGAGGATGAACTGCTGGAGTACGAGGAGAAGGCCTGCCCCGGCTGTGGTTCCTGCTCGGGCATGTTCACCGCCAACAGCATGAACTGCATGACCGAGGCCCTGGGCATTGCACTCCCCGGCAATGGCAGCATCCCTGCCGTATTCGCCGCGCGCATCAGGCTGGCCAAGTCGGCGGGGCCGGCCATCATGGCGCTGCTGAAGAGCGGCACCACAGCGCGGAACATCATGACGGCCAAGGCTTTCCGCAACGCGCTGGCCGTGGACATGGCGCTTGGCTGCAGCACCAACACCGTACTCCACCTGCCGGCCATAGCCGCGGAGGCCGGCGTTTCCCTGGGTCTGGATACGGTAGCCGAAATAAGCTCACGCACACCAAACCTCTGCAAGCTGTCTCCCGCCGGCCCCTGGCACATGGAAGACCTCGATGCGGCCGGCGGCGTGCAGGCCGTGATGGCGGAACTGGCCTCGGCCGGCCTCATCGATACCAGCCTCCCGTCAGTTACCGGTCATACCATAGGAGAAAACCTTAAAAAGGCGGTCAACAAGGATACGGCGGTGATTGCGCCGGTAACGGCGCCGCATTCCGTCACCGGCGGCATCGCGGTGCTCAGGGGCAACCTGGCTCCCGGTGGAAGCGTTGTCAAGCGCTCGGCCGTGGCACCCGAGATGCTACAACATTCGGGTCCGGCCAGGGTCTTTGACTCTGAAGAAGCCGTATTCGAGGCCGTAATGGGTGGAAAGATCAACCATGGTGACGTGATAGTCATACGGTACGAGGGACCGCGCGGAGGGCCTGGCATGAAGGAAATGCTCTCACCCACGGCAGCGCTGGCCGGCCGGGGCATGGACAAGACCGTTGCGCTCATCACCGATGGCCGGTTCTCAGGCGCCACCAGGGGCGCCTGCATAGGCCACGTTTCACCCGAGGCTGCCGCCGGCGGGCCCATAGCGCTGGTGCATGAAGGCGATACCATACAGATAGACATACCCGCCGGCTCACTGACTCTGGTAGTGGCAGAAACGGAACTGGTCTCCAGAAAACTTGGCTTCGTTGCACCTGCACCCAAAGCACGGAGCGGCTATCTGGCGCGTTATGCCGCCATGGTCGGGTCAGCGGCAACAGGGGCCGTACTGGTGCAATGGTGCGAAGATGGAGAGGGAGGTGGATCATGACGCTTACCGGCGCGCAGATCATCATGGAGTGCCTTGTAGAACAGGGCGTTGATACCGTGTTTGGCTATCCTGGCGGCACGGTCATCAACATCTACGACGAGCTGCACAAGAACACGCACAGGATACGACACATACTGACCGCCCACGAACAGGGAGCCACCCACGCCGCCGATGGCTACGCGCGCTCGACCGGAAGGGCTGGCGTCGTCATAGCCACCAGCGGTCCCGGAGCAACCAATATCGTAACCGGCATTGCCACCGCATTCATGGACTCCATACCCATGGTCGCCATAACCGGCAACGTTCCCCTGAGCCTTCTGGGCAAGGACAGCTTCCAGGAAGTCGACATCCTTGGCGTCACCATGCCCATAACCAAGCACAGTTTCATAGTCAAGGACGTTGCCCAGCTCGCTGATTGCCTCCGCAAGGCCTTTGCCATAGCTTCTACGGGGCGGCAGGGCCCGGTGCTCGTGGACATCCCCAAGGACATAACCGCAACGGTAACTGAATGGACCCCCCAGGGAGCAGAAGAACGTGCCGCCTACTGGAAGTCAGTCGAATCCCGCTGGCTGCCTGAAATCACCCAGACCCAGATTGCCGAGGTAGCCGAGCTTATAAACCAGGCCAGACGACCTCTCCTGTATGCCGGCGGTGGCATCATCAGTTCGGGTGCGGCTCCCCAGCTCAAGGCTCTTGCCGAGCGCTTGCTCTCCCCGGTTGCCCTCAGCCTGATGGGACATGGCGCCATGCCTGCCGACCATCCCTTGTGTACGGGGCTCATAGGCATGCACGGCACCAAGGCCTCCAATATGGCCGTCAACAAGGCGGACCTGATCATAGCCCTTGGAGCCCGCTTTTCAGACCGGGTCGTCAGCAATGCGTCCCGTTTTGCCAAAGGCGCGCAGATACTCCACATTGACATCGACCCCGCGGAAATTAACAAGAACATCCAGAGCTACCATTCACTCAAGGGCAATGTCAGGGCTATCCTCGACCGGCTCCTGCCGCTCGTACAAAACCGGGCCAGCTCTGAATGGAATGGCGACATCGATGCCTGGAAGAAGATCCGGCCTTCAGCCCATCACCAGGCCCGGGAACTTCATCCGCGCTTCATTCTGGAAGAAATCCACGCCCGGGTAGGCGACGATGCCATCATCACCACAGAAGTAGGCCAGCACCAGATGTGGACAGCCCAGTTCTACCCGTTCAAGAAGGCACGCAGCTTCCTGACGTCGGGGGGCCTTGGCACCATGGGTTTTGGCACGGGTGCAGCAATGGGTGCGCAGATAGCTTTTCCCGACAGGCAGGTGGTGCATATTGCAGGAGACGGCAGCTTCCGCATGAACAGCAACGAACTGTCTACAATAGCATACTATAAGCTACCTATCGTCATTGTACTATTGAACAATGGCACGCTGGGCATGGTACGCCAGTGGCAGCACATGTTTTATGAAGACAGGTATTCGGCTACAACCCTGGATAGACCGCCTGATTTCGTCAAGCTGGCGGATGCGTATGGCGTACCAGCCTGGAGAGCCACTGACGAGAGCTCTTTCAAAGAGGCTTTGAAAGAGGCCCTGTCAGAACGCCGCCCGGCCCTGATTGATTGTCGCATCGATATAGATGAGACGGTGCTGCCCATGGTTCCTTCAGGCAAGTCAATCGACGACCAGATACTTGAGCCGAGGGAAACGTGAATTTGCCTCCGCTGAATGAAAATAGGGCAGTTTCATTGTTCCTCTCGACAAGAATGGTTCCATCGCATACGATAACGCATTCAATTGGAAGGAGATCCCATGGCTGAAAAAGAAACCCTCGTAATCGCATCCAAGGTCAAAGCGTTCATCAAGGACGCCTCGGAGCTTAAATGCTCTGCCGCGGTCATCGACGTACTGTCGGACAAGGTCCGCACTCTCTGTGAAGAAGCTATCAAGAGCGCCAAGGCCGACGGCCGCAAGACCGTACAGGAAAAAGACTTCAAGTAATTGATCGGGTTTGTGCCGGATCGCCATCCTGGTTTGCAGGATAAGCGGTCCGGCATGCTTCAAGAAAGGCAGCGGGATCATCTCCAACGACGACGGACAACCCAAGCGCGGAATGTTATCCGCAAATCAGAAACTTGCTACTGCCTGGCTGGCAACGAAATCAAGAGTCGGGATAGCCTTCAAGCCCTATCTTGTAGAGTTCAAGGGTGGAACCGCCATTTCCTTCCATAAAGATGGCAAGGTTCAATCCGGTACCCTTGCCGTGGAACAGCATCTCGTCAAATCAGTGGAGTCCGATACTGGAGATCCCGCGTACGAGAAGATAAGCGCTGATACTGTAGTGCGGTTCGACAAAGACGGATTCGTTCTGGACTATTGACCGACCCGTATGGGGAACCGGGCCGTGAGCAGGGTTCGTAGCGTTTCCTGCTCAAGTGGTTTTGGCAGGATTGCGTCTACCAGACCTTCTTCTACTGCTGATCCGGCTTCCGAATCACCGCTTGAAAGTATTATGAACGCGGGTGCACCACTTTTTTCCCGTTCGCGTATGCCTCGAGCCACCTGGGTACCTGTGAGGCCGGGCATGTTTTCATCGAGTATGATCAGCTGATGGATAGCCCCGGTACTTCGTTCCCTGGCCTGGGTGCCGTTCCAGACTTCTTCTACCTGTGCTCCCCAGCGCTTGAGCAACCTCGACAGGACCATGCATGAAATGCGTTCATCATCGGCTATGAGCGCGCTCACGCCCTGCAGATCGGGGTCTGGCGATTTTAGTGCCGCTATTGGTGGCGGAGCAGGTTCCTGATCTCCGATGTTGAATCCTACGGTAAACATAAACGTCGTCCCCTGTCCTGGTGCGCTGGAAACCCCTATGGTTCCGTCCATCGACTCTATGATACCCCTGACTATAGAGAGGCCCAGCCCGTGGCTGGACATTCCTCCCTCGTAGCCGGGTTCGCTCGATGCAAACGGTTCCCATATCTCGTTGATTCGCCGAGGGTCTATACCGATGCCTGAATCCTCGACGAGTCCTGTAATTATCATCTGGTCATGGGTTCGTTCTCCTGAAAGGCGAACAGCGACCAGACCTGTCTTTGTATACTTGATGGCATTGCTGGTTAGGTTGGCGAGGATTTGTCTGAAGCGCATCGCATCGCCTGATACGAATTCTTCGGTAAGCTCGTTCGTTTCCACCGAGAACTCCAGGCCTAGCCGCCGTGCCTGTATGGCAAAGGGTTCCAGGAGGTTTATGGCCTCGGTTGCCGGTCTGAAGGGTTCCCTGCGAAGCCTGATGTGCCCGGAGCGTGAGCGGGCCTGGTCAAGAATGTCGTCTATGAGTGCTATGAGCCTCCGGATGGAAGTACCGGCGGTGTCGAGGTAGGTATTGAATAGTTCTGGTTCCTCGGTGAGTTCTTCGATGGTGGAACCGAGCGCTGCCATGGGTGCCTTGAGTTCATGCCCCATGAAGGCAAGATAGTGTACGCTTTTACGGGAAAGTTCCTCTGCTGCCAACTTGGCTTCTGTCAATTCCATTTCGCGATGGGTCAGCGATCCCGTCATCGCAACCAGGCTGTCCCGGAGTTCATGTATTTCTACGATGGAACTCTCGGGCCACTCGGGGGAAGCCTCGCCGCGCTGCATCAGTTCAGCAGTGTTCCGCAATCGCTCAAGCGGTTGTACAAGTACTGAAGAAACTGCGTATGCAGCCGCACTGGCCAGCGAGAGCCAGACCAGCCCGACTGCGAAGACGAGGGTCATGGTGTTTGAAAAAGCGTCTACACCGGATTTGAACGAACTCTCTACGAGAACGGTTCGGCCGTCCGGGACCGGAACCGTTGACCTGAGGACGGCATCCCGCCAACGGCGCATGGGATTGGGTTCGGCCGGGTCTACCAGGATGATCGTCCCGGATGATGCATGATGATCCAGTGCCTGGCCGCTGTTCGCAGGCAAGGAGGGAGCTCCGGAGCTGTCCGCTTCCGGGTACCGCCAGATTACGGAGCCATCTTTTGAAGCCAGTGTTGCCTGGTGCCCGGTTGCATCGAGCAGGGACCTCACATGGACAAGCTCTCCGCCGAGTTCAAGTTCGTCGTGTAGCAGCGAAGCAACGAGTGCCGTTCTGGCTTCCGCCGATTTGATTGTTGCCTGAGCCTGACTTCTTGAAATGAAGGCAGAACCCAGGACAAGCGGAAGGAAGGTAATGATGAGCGGGGCAACGAACTGGTAGCTCAGTACGGCAATCATGGCTACGGCCGCGGCATTGGCTCCCTGTTTGGCTGCTGCAGCCAGTGCGCTGCTCGCCGAGAATCCAAGAAAAAACCTGTATTGCAGAAAGACGAGCGGTGAACCGGCTAAAAGCCAGTACAGTGGTTCGAACACCAGTATCGATGCGGTTTTTCCCTTTCTGATGATGTAGACGATCAGGATGCCTTCAACGAGTACGCTCGCCAGCGCACCGGGGTGTCCCCAAAGCAACAACGTGGGCAGCATCGTGAGGAACGGGCCAAGGGCTCCGAACGGTACCGGCAACACCAGTGCGGCAAGTATGCCAAAGACATTCCCGAAGAGCAGCGATATGCCAAATGCTATTTCAATGTTGAAGTATCGATTGATAACCACGCCGGTCGCGATGAAACCCAGGCCCGCAAGCATCCGGGGCAGGTTGATCCTGAACCGTGACAGCTCCGGAAATTTCACTGCGTAGCTGCCTTTTTCAGGTCTCCAAGAACGATGTCTGCCGCCAGTACCAGACGCCTCGTACCGGAGATCAATTCTGCCGCATCTGCCTGCATCTGAACCTGGTCGCCATTCCTGAAGGCCTCGGATGCTCGTTCCGCGAGGAGGAACAAGGCACCTGACTGCAGGGTGCCGAGTATGTTCTTGAGGGAGTGGAGCGAATTCCTGATGGCAACGGCATCGGACAGCATGATTGCAGCCACAAGCCTGTCAGCTGCTACAGGGCCGTCAATGACAAAAATGGATAGCAATTCAATGACAAAAGCGTTGTCATCAAACTTTTTGATGATAGTGGTGAATAGTTGATTGAATTCCCCGGTTTCCGGGGTGTACTCGTTCATGATCGTACTATAGTCGGGCTTGAACGATCATGCAACGGATAAACGACATTTTTGCCATATTAGATTAATTGGAACCTGCTTGTACCATCAAGCAGTAGTCTGAGCGGAAGATCGTTTCCAGCTGATCTCTGCCAGGCCATGACGATGTTCATGGAGGTGCGGGTTCGCAATGGAACAATGCTGATGCCAGGTTCCTTCGGGAATTCCGCAATACGGCGGGGCAGCAAGGAAATGCCAAGCCCCGAGGACACCATGTTGAGTATGTTGTCCGCGTGGGTACTCGCGTGCACGATTTCTGGCTGGAAACCACTTTTTACGCAGAGCGATGTAAAAAAATCAAGCTGCAGTGTCTGCTTGTCCATGAGTATGAACCGTTCATGCTGCAATTGCAGCAGGTCCAGAGATTCCGCGCTGCTGAACGGGTGACCGAGTGGCAGTACGACGATGGCTTCATCATCGTACAGGGAGACGGACTCAAAACGGCTCTGGTCTACAAATACGCCTCGTATCAAACCCAGTTCTGCCTCGCCCCGCAGGATTGCGGGCAGTATGTCACAGGCTTCTGTTTCTACCAGCCTTAGTTCGACGCCAGGTTCGGCCTTGCCGAGTCTGCCGAGCAATGAAGGTATGTCATAGGCAGCCAGCACCGGGATTGAAAGGATGGTTATGAGGGGTGCCCGCACGGTGCCGGAACCTTCCAGCGCCATGAGCATTTTTCGATGCACCGAGAGGATACGTGTTGCATGAAGCTGCACCTCGATGCCTGCTTCAGTTATGCTTATCTTGCGCCGGCTCCTGTCTACCAGGGTTTTCCCCAGTTCTGCTTCAAGGGCAATGATGCGCTTTGAGAGCGTTGACTGACTGATTCCCAGGTTCAGCGCCGCATTGAGGTAGTTGCCGGTTTCAGCAAGTTCCAGAAAAAACCGTAGATCCCGAATATCCATATCTGCATCCTCTATCATCACTATACTGAATCATTCCAGAATGGAATAGAAGGGCAGGCCCTTGGAATTGCTACGCATAGTAACAAGAATCTATACTTATGTATCCATTACGAACTAGAAGGAGAATCTGTGAAACTGAAATTCCAATACAGCGCCCTTGTGGTGCTCAGTCTGTCCTTTGCCCTGGTTGCTGGAGCGTGCCATTCGACCCCAGACAGCGGGATGCCGCCGGTAGAGGCGCAGGCATCCGCTCCGGTAGTTGCTCCGGCAGGCCTGCCCCCTATGGGTGCCGCGGGGCAGATGCCTGGCGGGGGCCTTATGCCCGGTGGCGGGCCATCCTCGGTTGATACGTCCGCTATTGCCCGCAAGTGGCTGGATGTTCCGTATGCAACCACCTCGGCTACACAGAAGCTGGATATATTCCTGCCTGATGCCGGCGTGGGACCTTTCCCGGTAATCATCTCCATTCACGGAGGTGCGTTCAAGCTGGGCAACCGCAAGAGCGGCGAACTCGCACCGATGCTTGCAGGCCGTGCGCGGGGTTATGCCGTCGTGTCTGTCGATTACCGGTTGAGCGGAGAAGCACGGTTTCCTGCCGCGGTGCATGACCTGAAGGCCGCCGTGCGGTTCATACGGCTGCACTCCGGCGAGTACAGCCTTGACGCCGCGAGGATCGTGGCCTGGGGCGGTTCAGCCGGCGGCAACCTTGCTGCCATGCTTGGCACCTCGGCTGGTGATGCGTATCTGGAAGGCACCGAGGGCCAAACAGGCGCTTCCAGCTCCGTCCAGGCCGTAGTCGACTGGTATGGGCCGATCAGCTTTTCCACCATGGATGCGGAGTTCAAGGCACTTGGAGTGACGCCAAAGATGGGCGCTACGAGCATAGCTACATCGCCTGAGTCTGAGTACATCGGAAAGACTGTCGGGACGCCTGAAGCCGAGCCGCTTGTCAGGCTTGCCAGTCCTGCAAGCTACATAGATCCAACCGATCCGCCGTTCTACATCCAGCACGGCACCGTGGACACCAATGTGCCACTGACCCAGTCGGTCAATTTTGCAGGCTCGCTCGCCGCTTCGATCGGTGCTGGCAAGGTCATGGTCGAAAAGCTGGAAGGTGCAGGTCACGGAGGCTCCGATTTCAATGCCGATGCCAACCTTGAAAAGATATATGCCTTCCTTGGCGCGGCTTTGAATCGCTGATTACCCCGGAATCTGTTCCTTCGGCGCATAGGCTGCGAACCGCAACTCAGCGCGAAAACCGGGTCCACTGCTGAAGGAGACAGATCCGTGGAGCTGGGACGCCAGGCTGCGCACGAGCGTCAGGCCCATCGTGTCAGCTGTCTCAGGATCGACACTGGCGGGAAGCCCCCTGCCATCATCAGAAACGCTAAAGATGATGGTGGCTGCTTCCCGCCTCAACGTCACCCGGATCAGTCCCCCCGCGCCTGGATCATACGCGTACTTGATGGCGTTGATTATCAGCTCGTTGGCGATGAGGCCCAGAGGGACGGCCATGTCGATGTCTACCTGCACCGGTTGTACCTCGCACCTGACATTTGCAGCGTCATAGCCCGAAGAAAGCTCCCCGACGATCGAGCCAAGGTAACTGTCGGCATAGATGGAAGAGAAATCCTGTGATTCGTACAGGAGTTCGTGTACCGTTGCCATAGCCCTGATCCTTGCCTGGGTCTCCCTCATGAGTTCCTTGTCGGTCTCGTCGCGGATTGAATATGACTGCAGCTGGATGAGGCTTGATATAACCTGCATGTTGTTCTTGACTCGGTGATGTATCTCCTTGAGCAGTATTTCCTTCTCGAGGAGTGATACGCGCAGCCGGTCTTCGCGGTTGCGGTTCTCGGTGATGTCGCGAACCACCAGCAGTATCCTGTCAGTACCGAGCGGCACGATCCGGCCCTCATAGGCACTGGTGATTCCATCAGGGCAAAGCGTGTACTCGTAGCTCGTCATCAGGGCTTCCTCGAGCGCGCGCTTCATGCCCCGCCTGAGTTGTTCGACGGATTCAGCAGGGAAACCAATCTCGTCTATATGCTTGCCTATGAACGCCTCGGGGGGCAATGCCAGGAGTTCTGGCCGTGAAGTGTTGAACTCGATGAACCGTTCATCAGCGCCTATTGTAAAGAACAGGTCGGGCAACACCGCGATGAACGCCCGGTTCTTTGCTTCGCTCGATTCAAGCAGTCTGACCTTCTCGTTGAGGGTCGAAGTCGCACGCGCGACGCGGCGGCGCAGTTCCCATGAGGAAGCTATCAAGAGCAAGATGAGCACGGCTATGGCAGTCCCTACGGCTCCAACCATCCTGAGGTCTATGTTTCGTGGCAGGCTGGAACCCATCCACTTGCGGTCGATGTCATCCAGGGTGGACGTTGGTATGCCAGTGAAACCGTCCTCGACGGCTGCGAGGATGTCCTCGTTGCCCTTGAGCACTGCCCGGTGGAATTCACCGTAGTTCAGCACGAAGGCGACACGGTAGTCGGCGCTGATGCCACGCTTGTTGAGGTAGTAATATGCGGGCGGAGCATCGATGCAGAATATCCTGATGTCCTCGCGGGCGGCCGCCTCGACTATCGCTTCGTAGCTCTGGTAGGTGACGATATCCCTGACACCCTCCCGGGCCAATGCTTCCACCGCGGCATCGCCATGCTTGACGGCCACCTTGAATCCCCGGAGGTCGCTAGCACCTGCAATGCCCGTGATTGTCTTGTGCATGAAGATGGGCACTTCTATCCGGGCGTACGGGCGGGAAAACGAGTAAAGTTTCTTCCGTTCGTCGGTGACGAACACCGTATCCAGAACGTCAGCTTCACCACGGTTGAAGGCAGCCTGCGCCAGGGACCAGGACAGGGCCTTGAAGTCTACCCGGATGCCGGTGGCCTTTTCCCAGGCCTTCCACTGGTCGATAAGGATACCCTGGACAGAGCCATTGGAGCCTATGAAGACGTACGGCGCGTAGTTGTCATCGGCCATCACCGTGATGGATTCGAGGGCGGGGCCAGCCTGTACCGGAGCGATGCCTGCCATGAAGAGCACAATCATGAAGATGACCACATACCGTGCAAGCCAGCCCCGCGAGTTGCTCGTCATGTAGACCTCCCTGCCGGGCTTGCGAAGGCTGCCCGCATCCTTTCAGCAGATCCTGTTCTTGTCTATGTCGGCCAGGCTCGTGGCTCCGGTCATCAGCATGGCCTCGGAGAGTTCGGCGCGCACCTTGTCCAGGTAGAGCCGTACGCCCTCGGCGCCACCACCATATACCGACCAGGTAAAGGGCCGGCCGATCAGCACGCCGTCGGCACCGAGTGCCAGCGCCTTGAACACGTCCAGACCTGTACGGAAGCCGCCGTCTATCAGGACGGTCATGCGGCCTGCAACGGCCTCTACAATGGAGGGCAGCACTTCTATGGTAGAAGGCGTCTCGTCGAGCACGCGGCCGCCATGGTTGGATACGACGATGCCTTTTGCTCCGGCTTCCAGAGCCTTGAGCGCACCCGCGGGGGTCATGACGCCCTTGAGGATGAACGGTATGCTGACCGACTGGATTATTTCCCTGAGCATGGCCACAGGCATCGGCGAGACCGGCTTGCCCTGCATGGCGAGTACGACGAGGCCCGCGGCATCTATGTCCATGGCAAAGGCAAATGCTCCCGCGGCTTCGGCCTTGCGCGCCTTGAGCATGACCTCGGCCAGGCTCCAGGGCTTGATGGTTGGAACGCCGTGCCCACCTATGGCCTTGATGGCATCGATAGTGCCGTTGTAGACCTCGTCCTTGACGCCGTCGCCGGTAAAGGCTGCGCTGCCGGCAGCCTTGCAGCCTTCGAGTACTGCTGCCGAGTACGAGAGGTCGGTATGGGCTTCGCTGTAGTGCAGCCCCACGGCTCCCACGGGTGCGGCAAAGACGGGCAGGGCAAACTCCCTGCCAAAGAGCGTCGTTTTCGTCGATATGGCCGATGATGCATACACGGTATCCATGACCAGCCGGATCTTCTTCAAATCCTGGTAGTTCCGTATGAATCCGAGCCCTGTGCCCTTGCCACCCGGACCGGGAATCTTGCCCTTGCAGGCTACGCCGTTGCACTCGGGGCATACGCTGCAATGCGGTCCTATGGTTTCCCTGGCTTTTGCCCGTACATCCTGGTAAGTCATGTGATACTGCTCCTTGGAGTCGTTATGTGGTGGCATCGGGCGTCAGGCCCGGCACGTCGAGTTCTTTTGGTATGCGGGTAGGCCTGCCGGTCGCGTCGACGAAGGCCCACGAGACGCGGGCCAGCGCGACGGTTTCATCGCCCCGCCGTATGTTCTGCTCCATCACGCCGGAGACGGCACCGCGCTTGACCGCCCGGGAATCAATGGTCAGCACGTCGTCCAGAACTGCTGAACGCTTGTAGTCTATTTCAACACGCGTGACGAACAGTCCGTAGCCAGCCTTTACAGAACCCGCAAAGTCGAAGCCCACGGCTTTGAGGTATTCGTGACGGGCAAACTCGAGGTAGTGCAGATAGTTGGCGTTGTTGACGTGGCCGTTCATGTCGCATTCGTAGGTACGCACGGCCAGCTGGCAGGTATGGTTCATGGCACGATTATAGGGTTTTAACCCTGTAACGACAAGCGAGGCAGCTCATCGCCTTGACGACTACAAAGCCTTCTTTCAGATAGAGGCCGAGGGCCGTGCTGTTACCGGCGTTGACAGACAGGAAGGCTTCCTTCATGCCAGCGCCCGCGGCTATCGCCAGAGCAGAGCGGATGAGGCCCCGTGTCCACCGATATCGTGCCGATGAAGGCCGCAAGGTCTTCCGCCCGCTGGTCTGACGAACCCGCCAGTTCCCGGAAGTTGCGGTTGCGCGTGGCTATGAAGTCTTCAATGGCTGTCGGGTTCCCGCCCGTGACCGGCGAGAGCCTGTAGCCCTGTGGAAAATTCAGGTGCATTTCGACCAGTGTGGCCGTTTCTATTTTATGAACCATAACCATATACTACACTGACCGGACCGGTAGCTTGAAGGGATCGAGCGGTTCGAATTGATCTGTCCGTTCAAATTTGACTGAACAGGTCGTGAATTCCGATATTAGTCCTGTTCTGGAGGTACCATGTCCACCTTGTTTTCTACGCCCCTGCAGCTCAGGAGCCTTGCCTTGTCAAACAGGCTCTTCATGCCGCCCATGTGCCAGTATTCGGCAATCGATGGTTTGCCTGACGACTGGCACCGGCAGCACTACGTTACCCGTGCCCTGGGAGGCGTGTCGCTCATCGTGATAGAGGCTACCGCGGTAAGCCCGGAGGGGCGCATCAGCCCGGCGGACCTGGGCCTCTGGAACGACGCGCAGCGCGACGCCTTCAAGCCACTCGTCGAGGCCATCCATGCGGCAGGTGCCAAAGTTGCCGTGCAGCTGGCCCACGCGGGGCGCAAGGCCTCTACCTCCATACCCTGGCTCGGAAAGGGGCAGGTACCAGAAACGGCGGGCGGGTGGGGCCCCATCGCCCCGTCCGCGATACCGTTTGACCCGGCCGATTCCGAGCCGCAGGCCATGGATCAAGGCGACATAGACCGCGTGAAGAAGGCCTTTGGCGACGCCACGAGGCGGGCCGTTGAAGCCGGCTTCGACGCCGTGGAGCTGCATGCCGCGCATGGCTATCTGGTGCACCAGTTCCTGTCGCCGCTCAGCAATACGCGCGGTGACCAGTACGGCGGTGACCTGTCAGGCCGCTCGCGGCTGGTACGCGAGCTCGTGCGTGTGCTGCGTCACGAGTTGCCTGCTTCCATGCCTTTGCTGATACGCGTCTCGGCCACCGATGGCCTGCCCGGTGGCTGGGATGTCGAGGAGTGCGCCACGGTGCTCAAGGGGCTGCAACCGGAAGGCATCGATTTCGTCGACGTATCTTCAGGTGGGCTTGCGCCGGGAGCGAAGATGGTCGTTGGCCCAGGCTACCAGGTCGGATTTGCCAGCCGGATACGGGCGGCTACTGGATTGCCCACAGGAGCGGTGGGACTCATAACCTCCGCCGAGCAGGTGGAGCAGATACTGATTTCAGGCAGTGCCGATGCCGTGTCCCTGGGCCGCCTCCTGCTGCGTGACCCGTACTGGCCGGCGCGGCACCTTGCCCCTGAAGCGCGCAGGGTGCCGGGGCAATACCTCCGCGCTTTTTCCTGAAAACCTGCTGGCCTGGCTACAGGCCAGCCGGTTTTTCGTAGACGGGCCGCCGCCTCTGCGGTAGTATCGGCGGCATGAACGACACCGACAGAACACTGCTGCGGGCGGCGATAGAGCGCGCCCGTGCTTCAAGGAACGACGGCAACCATCCCTTCGGCGCACTGCTGGCCGACCGCGATGGAAAAATACTGCTGGATTCAGGCAAAAGCCTACGACAGGGAATTTCTGCGTTCCTGCACCCTGTACACCAGCGCTGAACCCTGCGCGATGTGCGCCGGCGCCATCTACTGGTCGGGCATAGGCCGCGTCGTGTACGCGCTGTCGGAGTCAGCCCTGCGCGGCATCACCGGAGACGACCCGGAGAATCCGACCCTCGACCTGCCCTGCCGCGAGGTGTTTGCCCGTGGCCAGCGCAGTGTTACCGTAGTAGGCCCCGAGGACGTGCCTGGCGCGGCCGAGGTTCACGAAGGGTTCTGGAAGCCCTGTACGTAACTGGACACGTGGTGTCGATCATGGGAACACACCATGAAAATACGTATCGACACCCACACCCACTCGGTGGCCTCGGGCCACGCCTATTCGACCATAGATGAACTAGCCCGTGGGGCCCGCAGACGCGGCCTCCGGGGCTTTGTACTGACAGATCACGGCCCCGGCATGCCCGGCAGCACGCATCCATACCATTTTGGCAACCTGCGCATACTGCCCCCGCGCATCTGCGGTGTGCGCTTTTATTCCGGTGTCGAGGCCAACATCATGGATCTTGATGGCCGCCTGGACCTCGCAGATTACCTCTGCATCCGGCTCGATTTCGTCATGGCTGGCTTCCACGACATCTGTTACAAACCCCGGAACCGCGATGAGAACACGCAGGCCCTGATAGCCGCATTGGCCAACCCCTTCGTCGATGCCATTTCACATCCCGGCAATCCTCAGTTCCCCGTAGACCAGCGCGCCGTCGTCAGGGCCGCGGTGGAACACGGCAAGGCACTTGAGATAAACAACAGCTCATTCCGGATCCGCAAGGGCAGCGATGCAAGCTGCGCCAGCCTTGCGGAATTGATTGCGGCTGAAGGCGCGCTGGTGGTCTGCGGCAGCGATGCCCACTACTGGCGCGATGTCGGCAAGGTGCCGCTGGCGCTCGCCGTCATCAAGGCTGCGGGAATCCGCGAGGAGCAGGTGATAAACGCTTCAGAACGCGGATTTATGAATTTCATCGCGGGCAGGAAGTCCGCGCGGATCACCGCCGCGTCCAAAGCCCCGCATGCTTGAGGAAAACCGGGCATCCGGGTTACACTGAACGTATGGATCAAGAGTATATACTCCTGCTCGAGAAGAGCAAGGAGCGCAACGAATTAATCAAGCGCCAGATGAAGTACCTCGGAAAGTTCAACAACAAGAACTTTGATCACGTGGTCGCGGAGTTCAGTGATGAGGTATTTGCCGAGATAGATTGCCTGAAATGCGGCAACTGCTGCCGTACCATAGGCCCCAAGATGAACGGGCCGGAGATCAGGCGTGCGTGCAAGGCGTTTGGCCTCGACGAGAAGACCTTCATGAAGGACTCGCTGGTCAGGGACGAGGAACTTGGCTGGATGGTAGCGGTGATGCCCTGCCCGTTCCTGCGCGAAGACAATGCCTGCGACATCTATGAGGTCCGGCCCCGCGACTGCGATGACTTTCCGTACATGAAGGACCGGGGCATCCAGCGCTCCCTGGGCCGGCTGGCCTTCAATACAGAATTCTGCCCGGCGGCCTACCTGATAGCCGAGAAGATAATGGAGCGCTACGCTCCGGGTATCACCAAGTAAGCACTACCCCGCCTACAACGGATTGGACCTGGCCCAGGGCAGTGCTTTGCGCCAGGCTTCCTTGGTTTGCTCGAACATTTCATGGTGTTCCGCTACTTTCCTTGTGTAACGCCTGAGTTCCGGCAACAGGTCTGTGAATTCTTCAGCCTTGAAGTACGAGCGGAGTCCAGGACCCAGACGGGAAAAGGTGCTTTCCATTGACTCGATGGTAGACTCGTACGCTGACCGGTCAGTTACGTAGGTCAGAAGTGGCTTGTAGCGTACCCAGCCTATGGCAGCCTTGGCGAAGCGTTTTACCACTGCGGGATCCCGGGCTTCCACCGGGTCAAGCCTTCGAGGCAAGACGCCATGCAGGAGCGCCTTGTACTTGAGGAATGCGTCGTGGAAGGTGTAAGCCGGAACCCGCAGCACACGCTTGTCTTCGAGACACGTGGACAGGAAGGTATCCTCACCGCGAGCTCCGGGTGGATTGAAGAACGGAGAGTCGGCTCCCCCGCGGCGAAGGTTCAGGCACAGATTGGCACCGCTGATGAATTTCATGCCCTTGACCGATGGCACTACTTCCGGTGGTATTCCGTCGACGATACGCGGATCGGCGTAGGTGACGCCGCCGTCGCCGATGACGACCTTGCGTATCGTCTCCCAGGTCACGATATCGTTGGAGAGCGCGCCTATGAGCTCGGCAAATGTCTCCTCGGTGAGGTCAGCGCCGAACGAGATTTTGGGGATGGGGGAGATGTATCCGCAGTGGCGTCCGTGTGTAAGGTCAGCGTCGGGCGAAGCGAACAGGTGAGCGCCCAGGACCGACTGGCCGCGCCAGTGCACAGGGGCACCTTGCTGCACGGCAACGGGATACTCGTCGTCGTCCACGAAGAGGAGCCTGTCCATGCCCGCCCGCACGGCGAACCACATAACGGCATTCCGTTTCTTGCCGTAACCGTCACCGAACAACAGCATCGACTCCGCCGAACTGAGCACGCCATTCCTGACGAGCATCTGGCGTTCTTCTGCTATACGCGTGGATCCGAAATACGAGAGCCCGTCCAGCTTGCCTGCCAGTTCAGGATCTACGCGCTTGTAGTCGCTCGCGTGTGTTCCAAAGTATGCCAGATCGTATGCCACGAACAATCTTAGCGAGGTCGTTGGATCCTGTATGAAGCCATGTTCGCTCCAGGAGTTGACGTAGGTCCTGAAGAGATGCTTGAAGCCTTTTCTGCCCGTAACGAAGCCGATCCCAATTTTCATGCGTGCATGATAACAGATAATCCTTGATCCTTCAATAAAATACAAAAACCCGTGCGAAATATTTTTCACACGGGCTCCTGGGCACTTCCGCGATTGGATCAGGGGCCGCGGCTCATCCTTCCCTATGGGTGATGAACAGCAGTTCGTAGGTATCCATGGCTATCTGGAGTTCCTCGTTGGTCGGTATCACCAGAATGGTGGTCGGCGAGTAAGGATGGGACACTGCGCCTTCAGCCGATCCGTCGATGCGGTTGGCTTCGTAGTCCATCATGATCCCGATGTTCTCCAGCCTGTGGCAGATGCGCTCACGCATCTTGACGCCGTGTTGCCCGACCCCGCCGGTGAACACGATGGCGTCAACCTTGACCAGTTCCGCCATGTAGGCTCCTATGTATTTCCGTACCCGGTGGGCATAGACGTCCAGGGCCTCAATGGCGTTGCGGATGCCTTTCTCGCTGGCTGCCTCAAGGTCACGGAGGTCGTTGGATATGCCCGACAGGCCAAGCAGGCCGCTTTTCTTGTTGAGCATCGTGTTCAGTTCCTGCGGCGTGCAACCCCGCTCAAGAAGGAACCCGAGGATGGCCGGATCGAAGTCGCCGCTCCTCGTGCCCATCATAAGACCCTCGAGCGGAGTAAAGCCCATCGACGTGTCGATGGAGCGGCCGCCTTCTATGGCGGTAATTGAAGCTCCGTTGCCCAGGTGGCAGGTTATCAGGTTGGTGTTGTCGGCTTTGCGCCCGAGCAGTTCCAGGGCGCGTTCCGCCACATAGCGGTGGCTGGTGCCGTGGAAGCCATAACGGCGTATGCGGTACTTGTCGTACAGTTCTCGCGGCAGACCATAGAGGTACGCGGTCGGTGACATGGTCTGGTGGAACGCCGTATCGAAAACCGCTACCTGGGGAACATCCGGCATGAGCCGTCTGGCCTCTTTGATGCCTGTCAGGTTGGCGGGATTGTGCAGGGGCGCAAGCTCTATGTTTTCGTGGATGGCCGCCATGACCTCCTCGTCGATACGCACCGAACTGGAAAAGCGCTCTCCGCCGTGGACAACACGGTGGCCTATGGCTCCAATCTCACCGATTGAAACGAGTATGCCCTTTTCAGGGTCGACGAGGGCCTGGCCGACGCGGAGCATTGCTGCCGTATGGTCGGCGAAGACCTCCTCGACCTTGATTGATCCCTTGGGTGAGCTCTGGGTCAGTATCCCTTTGGCTTCTCCTATCCGTTCCACCGCGCCTTTTCCAAGGCTGGTCTTGTCCGGCATCGAGAAGACCTCGTATTTCAGCGAGGAACTCCCACTGTTAAGCACGAGGATTTTTGTAGGTTCTTTGATGCTCATACGGTATCCTTTCCAGCGATTCGTTTTGTGCAGCACGGGGATGATAAAACATGAATCAGATTTCATCAATCGATGCACCGTGCTACAATCCGGCAGGACAATCCCATAAGGAGCCCGTATGAGCTACATGCCGAGCGAGACCCGATATGAAGCAATGCCGTACCGTCGGTGTGGAGCCTCGGGGCTCGATCTGCCCGCACTCTCGCTTGGTTTCTGGCACAACTTCGGCAAGGATGGCCGTTACGATAATGCCCGGGCCATGGCCCGTACCGCATTCGACCTCGGGATAACCCATTTCGACGCGGCCAACAACTACGGCCCGCCTCCCGGCTCGGCGGAGGAAACCCTGGGGAAATTGCTGCGCGATGATTTCCGCTCGCACCGTGACGAACTGGTCATATCCACCAAGGCCGGTTACACGATGTGGCCTGGCCCCTACGGCGACCATGGTTCCCGGAAGTACCTGCTTGCGAGCCTCGACCAGAGCCTGCGGCGGCTGGGCCTGCCATATGTGGACATCTTCTACTCCCACCGGCCCGACCGGGCTACACCACTCGAGGAGACCATGGGCGCGCTGGCACATGCTGTCCGCTCCGGCAAGGCCCTGTATGTCGGCCTATCCAACTATCCTTCGGACATGACCCGGGAGGCCTCGACGATACTCCGGTCCATGGGTGTTCCCTGCCTCATACACCAGCCTCGCTACCACATGTTCGACCGCTGGATAGAACAGGACCTGCTGGCTACCTGCGCTGATGAAGGCATAGGCATCATAGCCTTCATGCCCCTTGCCCAGGGGCTGCTGACCAACCGCTACCTGGGCGGCATACCCTCCGATTCGCGTGCCGCCTCC
This sequence comes from Spirochaetota bacterium, assembly GCA_020048755.1. Taxonomy (GTDB): domain Bacteria; phylum Spirochaetota; class Spirochaetia; order Treponematales; family UBA12059; genus SZUA-370. The sequence goes on along the minus strand of JAIFMD010000100.1, from coordinate 1,697 downwards.
GCCAGTCCCTTCCTCAAGATGGATCAGGTGACCCCCGGGATACTGGACAAGGTCACCTATCTTGCCGCCGTCGCCAACGACCGCGGGCAGACCCTGGCGCAGATGGCCATCTCCTGGGCCCTGCGTGACGCCCGCGTCACGAGTACCTTGATAGGCGCATCCAAGCCGAAGCAGATACAGGAGAACGTGGCTGCGGCAACCAAAACAACCTTCACGGCTGAGGAACTGAACCGGATCGAGGCTATCCTCAATCCCCGCTGACGATTTTTCGGCCTGCACCTTCGCCAGCCGCCTTGATTCTGGCCAGCGCGCGCGCGACGGCCTTCCTGGATTGGGCGCGTATCCATGTCGGGGCGTTGGACAGCAACCGCTCCTGCGCACGCTGCAGCGCCGCGCGGGCCCTCTCCACGTCGATTTCAGGCCCGAGTTCAGCCGAATCGACGAGGAGCGTGGTCGTCGTCTGCTTGATGCGCGCGAATCCTTCACCGATCGCCGCGGTCCACGAGCCCGATTCGCCCCTGACCCTGAGCACGCAGGGTTCCACCGCCACGACCATGGCTTCATGCCCGGCAAGCACCTCTATCGCTCCATCGCTTGCCGTGAATATTGCGGAAACCTGTGGCCCTACATTGAAACGGCCGAACGGCGTAACCACCTCGAGCATGAACGTAGCCATGGCCGTCTCAGAGGTTCCTGGCACGTTCCCGCGCCTCGTCGATGTCGCCGACCATGAAGAAGGCCTGCTCAGGAATGTCATCGCACTTGCCGTCCACAATTTCCTCAAAGCCTGAGATTGTTTTTTCGAGGGGTACGTAACGGCCGGCCATGCCCGTGTACTGCTCGGCAACATGGAAGGGCTGGCTGAAGAAGCGCTGTATCTTGCGCGCGCGGTGTACCGAGCGCTTGTCCTCGTCTGACAGCTCGTCCATGCCGAGTATCGCTATGATGTCCTGGAGTTCACGGTAGCGCTGCAGGGCAGCCTGCACCTTGCGGGTTATCTTGTAGTGGCGTTCACCTACGATGTGCGGATCCAGCACCCTGCTGGTCGAGGCGAGGGGATCGACGGCGGGGTAGATGCCCAGTTCGACGATGCGGCGGCTGAGTACCGTGGTGGCGTCCAGGTGCGCAAAGGTCGTGGCGGGTGCCGGGTCGGTGATGTCATCCGCCGGAACATAGACGGCCTGCACCGAGGTTATGGAACCCTTCCTGGTGCTGGCGATGCGTTCCTGCAGGGTGCCCAGTTCGTTGGCCAGCGTAGGCTGGTAGCCGACGGCGCTGGGGATACGCCCGAGCAGTGCCGAAACTTCGCTGCCCGCCTGCACGAAACGGAATATGTTGTCTATGAAGAGAAGTACGTCTTGCCCGTCGACGTCCCTGAACCGCTCGGCCATGGTGAGCGCGGAGAGCGCGACGCGCATGCGGGCTCCCGGCGGCTCGTTCATCTGCCCGAAGACCAAGGCCGTATTCGCAATGACGCCCGATTCCTTCATCTCGCGCCACAGGTCAGCGCCTTCACGGCTGCGTTCTCCGACGCCCGCGAAGACAGAGTAGCCTGAATGCTCGGATGCTATGTTGCGTATCAGCTCCATGATGACGACGGTCTTTCCGACGCCCGCTCCACCGAACAGGCCTATCTTGCCACCCTTGAGGTAGGGGGCCATGAGGTCAACTACCTTGATACCCGTTTCCAGGATCTC
>JAIFMD010000157.1 GCA_020048755.1 Spirochaetota bacterium | reverse complement strand
CAGCGGCTATTTCAGCAGCGCTGCCCTGGGCGACAATGAGTCCCTCGTTTAGTATGAGAACCTCGGAACAGAGTGCCTCTACTTCCTGGAGTATGTGCGTAGACAGTATGACCGTTTTCTCTGATCCAAGATTGCGTATGAGGGAGCGGATCTCCAGTATCTGGTTGGGGTCGAGGCCCGTCGTCGGTTCATCCAGAATCAGTATTTCGGGATCATGGATGATGGCCTGCGCCAACCCGACGCGCTGTCTGAACCCCTTGGAAAGTTTCTCCATGCGGACTCCGGCTACGCTGGTCAGGCCGCAGTCTACCAGGGCCTTCTCTATGGCAGCCCGGCTCGCAGCCTTGCCTATGGTAGCAGGCAGGCGACGGGCAGCGGCGGCGAAGCACAGGTACTCCGTCACCGTCATGTCCAGGTACAGCGGCACGCCTTCAGGCAGGTACCCAACCAGTGACTTTACGCCTACAGGATCGTTGACAACGTCCTTGCCACCGAGCACGGCGGAACCGGCACTGGGCCGGTGGTATCCGGTAAGGACTTTCATGATGGTGGTCTTGCCGGCACCGTTAGGCCCCAGAAGCCCGACTATCCTGCCAGAACCTACAGCGAAACTCACGCCCCGTACGGCTTCAAAGGTGCCATAACGCTTTACGAGCCCCGAAACTTCAATCATTAAATCCTCCCAGTATGTATGGGCAATAAACAAATGACCGCTCCAGCGGTTACCGGCAACTAGTCAACATAATCTATCGAGAATCGCATACGGTCCTTGGACAATACCGTCTCGGGGAATATCTCCCGTGCCTCGTCCTGAAGCACGCGCAGTTCCTGCTCCGCATAGCGCGGGCTGTAATGGATGAGCGCCAGCTTCTTGATGTCCCCGGCGTCCCGTGCGAGCGTCGCAGCCTGGAACGCAGCCATGTGTTTCTTCTCGATGGCGCTTGCCAATAGATCACGCTCGAACATGCCTTCGCAGACGAACAGGTCCGAACCGGTAACTTCTGGTGCTATTTCCGGAAAGTACAGGGAATCCGTGACGAAGCTGAACTTGCGTCCGGACCGGGTCTTGCCCAGTACGTCCTCTGGCTTGACGGTGCTGCCATCCACGGCCTCGACGCTCTCGCCTGCCTGCAACCTGGACCAGAGCGGCCCCCGCGGGACACCCAGCGCCACGGCCTGTTCCGGGTGGAACGCACCCGGACGCGGGTCTTCTTCCATGGTGTAGCCGTAACAGGTCTTGGTATGCCGGAGCGGGAAAGCCCGTATGCGAAAGCCGTCACCCTCGTAGCATACGCCGGGAGCCTGGATTTCCTTGATGATTATCTCGTAGTTGATGTACATGTCCAGCACGCGGCGGCTCGACTCCACGTATTCGGCAATCCGCGGAGGTCCATAGATGTAGAGGGGTTCATCGCGGTCAACCTGGCTGGAAAGCATGAGCAACCCTGGCAGACCTGTCACGTGGTCAGCATGGGTGTGCGAGATGAATATGGCGTTTATCTTTTTCCAGCGCAGATTGAGCCTGCGGAGCGATACCTGGGTACCCTCTCCGGCGTCGAAGAGGAACAGGTCGCCCTCGCGTCGCAGGAGTACGCTGGTCAGATGGCGATGCGGTAGTGGCATCATGCCGCCGCAACCGAGTATGAAGGCTTCTAGATTCATTTCAGACTACTATACGGAATAACTGCCCAACGTGGCAATCGCAGTTATGGCCGGGAACGGGCCGCGATACTTGCCCAGAGCGGCACTTCTATGCGATTATCTGCCGATGCAAGAATTTACGGACCTCGGGCTGAGCCTCGCCGTAGCAAAGGCCTTTGCCTCGCTAGGGTTCGAAGCCCCCACGGAAATACAGAAACTAGCCATTCCGGCCATCCTGGAACGGCGCGACGCCTACCTCAGTTCCGCCACCGGAACCGGCAAGACCTTCGCGTACCTCGCCCCAATACTGTCGTCGCTCGACGTCGAAGCCAGGACCCTCCAGGCCATCATCGTAACGCCAACCCATGACCTGGCAGCCCAGATAGAACGGGAAACCATCCGCCTCGTAGAAGCGGCTGGCCTCGCGGTACGCGTCGCAGCAGCTCTCGGGTCGATACCGCTGCGGCGCCAGCTGGACAGGCTTGCCGAGAAACCGCACATCCTCGTAGGCTCTGCCGGCCGCATCCGCGACCTCGCCCTCGCCGGGCACCTGGAACTCTCAGCCTGTGCCTGGGCGGTCCTCGACGAAGCCGACAGGCTCTTCGAGAACGAAGCGATAGACATCACCTCGGAACTTCTTACCGCCCTACCCGCTGGCTCCTGCAGGCTCCTGGTCTCTGCCTCCCTGCCCAACCGCACGGTTGAGCGGTCTTCAGCCTGGTTCCGCGATCCCGCAAAATTGATGATAGACTCTTCGGAAGCGCTCAGAACTTCCATCGAACACTGGTGCTTTCATTCGGCATCGCGTTCAAAACTGGAATTCCTGCGGCGCTTCGAGGCCGCGGTCAAGCCAGAACGTTGCCTGCTGTTCGCCTCCTCCAATGCGGCTATCTTCACCATACAGAAGCGGCTCGAGTATCTTGGCTTTCCTGCCGTCGTACTCAAATCCGACAAGGACGGCACAGAACGCCGCAACGCGCTGCAGGAATTCTCGTCCGGTGCTGCCCGCTGGCTCATTACCACTGATCTTGGCGCGCGCGGGCTGGATCTTCCGGACGTTTCGCATGTCATCAGCTTTGATCTGCCCGAGGAACCGACGGTGTATATGCACCGCGCCGGCCGCACGGGGCGCGCAGGTAAACACGGCGTCTCGGTAGCGCTTGCCGACCTCGTGGAACTCAAGCGTGCCTCTAAAATTGCCGTCCGCTACGGCTTTCCGTTCGTCTGCAAGTTGCTTGATTCCGGAGTCGTACACGATATAGAGCCGGAGAATTTCTTCGCAATAGCGGAAGAAGAGGAAGCCGCCCGCAAGGACGTCAAGCTCGAAGGTACCAAACGTATCGATCCTCGCAGACGCCCCCGCGTCGGCGGCACCCTGCCTGAGCGTCCACGTCGCCCCATGGGCGAAGAGGACAGGCGCCCACGCAGGGAACCAGGACGCGAGCAACCAAGGCCGTCAGGCAGGGAACCATCCCGTGATCAGAACCGGGTGCCAGCCAGGGAGCCTACACGGGAACAGAACCGCGACCGGCCACAGCGCTCCTTCCGCGATCCTTCCGGCTCAGACCGGCCGAAGCGTTCACCTGCGGCAAGACCGCAGCAGTCTTCAGAGAACCAAACCCAACCCGCGGTCATGCAACCATCACTTCCAGGCCTGCCCACGATACAAGCTTCCCTCGCAGGATCCACAAATACCGGCATCGCCGGAAATGACGCAACGTCCGGTGGAACCACGGGTGGGTCGGTACCGCAGCAGAAACGCAGGCACAGGCGCCGCAAGACCGGTCCCAAGGACGGTAGCACCAAGGACGGCAACCCCAAGGATGCGCCCAGGCCGACTTCGGAATAAACTCCTATTCAGTTTTTCCGGACACTGCGCAACTCCGCGTCGAGAGCCTCGACATTTTCAACATTGGCTTGGCCAATTTCTGCAACCAGCTGTAGTTCACGTTCTATTGTGGAGAAGGCCTGTGCGGTTTTTATAACCTTTTCCTCGACGATAGCCGCGAACTCGGTAATGTGGGCTACTCGGATTCCCGAGTTCTGAATTTCTCCACTCACGGCAATGACATCCCTGGAAACAGCGTTTGAGGTGGCGACCATCTCATCTGTAGCAGATGACAGCTGCCGAGCCTCTGCTGAGACTGCTCCCAATCCGTCTATAATTTCACCCATGGCATCGAAAGCGCCAGCAACCGTGTGGTTGAGCGATTCGAGATCAGTCACGAAACGGTCGATGGTCCTGGAGGCATTGCTTACAACATCGCCATTTTTGGCCAGCGCTTCACCTATGGCTGTAGTGCTCACGCGCGATTCTTCTGACAATTTTCGTATTTCCTGAGCCAGTACCGAGAAACCCTTGCCAGCCGAACCCGCATGTGCAGCTTCGATGGAAGCATTCATGGCAAGCATATTGGTCTTTTCAGAAATATCCATGATGCCACTAGCCACACCCAGCACATTCTTTGAAGAAAGACCGATCGAGGCAATGCCCTCTGCGATGGCACGCGCTTTTCCATGTTGATCCGAGAGTTTCTTGACTGCCTCGTCAAGCGCGGCAATTTTGGATTGGGCAATCTCGCTCAGGGAATTGATTGTCTTCAATATGCGCGAGATGGCATCGGTAGTCAGGGCCAGTGAGGCATTCTGCCCGGTAACACCGGATCGCATGCCATCAGCCCGGCCCATGATACCTTCATACACGGCATCGACAGCTTTTGCATCCGACGCCAACCCCATCGTGTCCACGCGAATTGAATCTATTGAGGCACGGATTTCAGCTCCATTGCCTTTGGCGCGCCCTGCAGCACCTACGAGTTCGTCACCGATTTTGAGGTTCTCCGCGGCTCGTTCCAGAACGAGCGACAAGGCTGCAGCCTTTCGCTCATTGGCAGCCAGGCCTTCTTCTGCTATTCCAACCAATCCGATGGACAGGCGCTCGTTGAGTATAAGGCAAAGGTCTATTGCTATGGCGAGTAACAATGTGGTCGCGGATATCATCTTGAGCGTGGCTAATTCTTGTGGCAACGCAGGAACGTACACAAGCAACAGGCAGATCACAAATGCGGTGAGACTTACAATTGAATATGTAGCAACCTGACGCCTGTTGATGGCGACGAGGCTGTTGGCTACACCCGAACCAACCAGATACAGAGCGAAGCGGTACACATCCGCGGCCCCTGTTATCGGAAGCAGCACACCTATCCAGAGCACGTTGAGGAACATTGCGAATGTACTGATCCAGGCGGCCGCTCCATAGCGTTTACTCCTGACAAAAGCAAGTGAAACCGGATAGAGCGTATCTGTGGCTATTACCGCAATGAGGAAATTCCTTGTGCCTTCTGGATCACCTTTATACCTGGTGTAGGTTGCAGCAAGAAAGTAGAAAAACAGGAGTACATTCGCATTTACCAGAATGGGGACATGTTTCTTGAGCGAAACTGGAAGTGACGAGCTGTCCTTGTCGGGGAAAAAAAATCGCATCATTGCTGTATTCCCTTGTCGGTAGATCTGAGATGCATGAGCTGTTCGAGGCTCATTAGTTTCCTGTACAGGCTATCATTTTTGCTTTCTACGCTGAGTGCCTTGAACAAGTCAATGTAGCGGCCGAATTCCTCAGCGTATTTATCATGTGCAAGTTTGCGGATGAGCCGCGGTGCTTCTCCGGAAATCTTTCTCGCCGCTGCGATGTCTCCACCTCTGACTCTAGCTTCCGCCAATGATGCGATGACCTTCAACTCATCAACGATATCAACACATGCACAGCCGGCGAGTACTTCGAGGAAGCGGTTCCTGCGGCCGCCATCCATGGTGCCCAGGATGTCAGCGGCGGCAGTCCCTGGCCTCCTCGGGTCCTGGCCGAAAAAGTCGGCTGATTCCGGAAATTCCACAACCTCGCTGGCAGGTGTAAAAGCCGCAGCCACTTTTGCCGGATCATACGACGACCGCAGGGCCTCGTCCCACGCGGCCAGCTCTGCCATCGAATACCTGGAATGGCTGGATTCCCGCGAAAGAGCCCGGGTGTCGACGACGAACAGGTATTCACGGCTTCGGGTACTCCGGTTCGCGGATTGTCTGCCACCCCGGTATGACACGTAATCCAACGCCACGATGTCCAGGCGACCGCGCGGTGAAAGCAGGTCAACCAGCTCTTCACCGCTCAGGTGCCCGTCAGCATTCCAGCTGAAGACCAGCCTGGCCGCATCGCAGGCATCCAGCAGGGCCGCGATGGACCGGGCGGCTTCCCGCTTTACGCAGAATGTCGACCGAGTCTCTTTCCAGCTTACCGGAATGCCCGCTTTCGCTGACAAACCATCTTCCTGGGCAGGATCAAGCCGCATCGGCCGTCCGTCCCAGCGCAGTATCGTATTGAGCAGATGGTAGTTGGAGCCGTACTGGTGCTGGTTGTACGGAGGGTCGAAGTACGCAATATCGGCACTTTCGTGGGCTATGAACGCGCACGCATCTTCCTTGAAAAGCCTTGCGGGCAGAGCTTCTGGCAGGACCGGTGCCTCGAGTTCCATGCGCCCGAGTATGCGTGTCAGCGCATCACGCCCGTTGCCACCAAATCCGCGATGGTATGCCTTGAAAACCCCCGAGGTGTTGGCATGCACAGCAGCTTCGAGCAATATCCCGCCGAGCAGCACTCTGCGGCGGATGTCTTCCGCGGAACCTGCTACGGGATCTGGATATTCGGTTTCAAGCCTCGTCCTGACCCGGTCAATAAATGTTGCATTTTCCGCTGTGTAGAAAAGCCGCTCCTCACCGAGCCGGGGGTTGGTCGTGTCTGCGGGAGCGTACCAGCGTGCGATGTAGGGCTCACCGCGGGCACTCGTTGGAACCTTCCCCCCGACTACAGACGGGTGCATGGAGTTCCAGTCGGCCAGAACCGCTTTCAGGCCAGCGGTTCCCCCAAAAGCAGTCTCGATGTCGGATGGACTCAGGCAGAGCCAGCAGGCATTCAAGGCCTCGCTGTAGGGTTCCCAGTCGTTGGCTGCCACGTTCATGCCCATGGACCTGGCAAGTCTAGAAACCGCACCGGAGCCGGCAAAACAATCCAGGAACCGGGGTGCCTGCAGACCCTCTGATAGTTTATCCAAAAAGGGCATCAGCCGCGGCAGCAGCGATCGTTTATTGCCCAGATACGGTATAAGCTGGCTCGTGCAATACCCGGCCGGCCCCGGCAATACTGACAGCGCCTTTTGCCTAGGGCTCATACCGCGCCATGCTCGTGTCCGTCTCGAACACCTCCAGCGCGGACAGCGGCATAGCCGGATCAAGCTTCCGCATCTCGTCAAAGATGTAGCGGGCTATCCGCTCGGCGCTCGGCGACGAGGCAAACGCAGGATTGTCGTTCAGGCAGGTATGGTCGAGTGTGGCGCAGACTGCGCGGAGCTGGCCCTTGACTTCACCGAAATCCACCAGCATGCCGGCTGCATCCAGCTCGGTGCCTCGTGCAAAGGCACGGACGAGGTAGTTGTGGCCGTGGAGGCGTTCGCACTTGCCGTGGTATTGCGTAAGGAAGTGGGCGGCTGCGAAGGTCGCTTCGACTCGGATGGTGTACATGAGGTTCTCCCTGTTATGCACGATAATACCAGCCGTGACAGTCAGCTACAAGCGCCGGGTTATTGCGCAAGAACTCCCTCCTCGCTACCATCTGCCCATGACCAAGAGACTGAATGAAATCCTGTCGCCTTCCCAGGCAGAGTCGGTTGTCGGCAACGCCGATATCACCATAGAGGGGCTTGCCTACGATTCAAGGGAAGTCCGCACCGGGTTCCTGTTCTTTGCCCTACCGGGCCTGCACAGTGACGGACACGGTTTTATCGGCACAGCGATCAGGGCCGGCGCCGTGGCTATCGTGCATCAAGAGGCCATCAGCGATCCGGAACCCGGCGTCGCATACATCAGGGTACCGGATGCGCGCGCTGCCATGTCGCCCGTCGCGGCAGCCTTCCATGGCCACCCGTCCAGGAAGCTCGTCGTCATAGGCGTAACAGGCACTGAAGGCAAGAGCACAACGGTCTGGCTCATCTACCGGCTTCTGGATCTCGCCGGCGCCAAGGCTGGCTTCTTTTCTACGGTTGAATACCGAGTCGGCGAGAAAGTCGAACCCAATCCAAAACACCAGACGACACCAGAAGCCACGACCGTGCATGAACACCTTGCCCGAATGGTTGCCTCTGGCTTCGAGTACGCCGTCGTCGAAGCGTCGTCCCACGGCCTGTCACCAAAAACCGGACGGCTTTCCGACATCGCGTTCGATGTAGGCGTCATGACCAATGTCAGGCACGAACACCTGGAATTCCATGGCACCTGGGAGCAGTACCGCGACGACAAGGCCAACCTGTTCCGCGCCCTGGACGCCGACGTACACAAAAAATCAATAGGCGGCTCCACCATCGAGGTTCCAAGTTTCGGCGTCGTCTGTGCCGACGATCCCAGCGCAGCGTACTTTGCCGACCTTACTGAAAAAGCTGTCTACACATATTCGGCCACACAGGACGTCACGACAATGTACGCCAGCGATGCCAACATCGACGAACACGGGGCATTTTTCATGCTCCACGAGGAGCTCGATTCCTGGCCCGCCAGAATCGAACTGCCTGGAGCGTTCAACATAGAAAACGTACTTGCCGCCGTGCTCGTAGTCTCCAGGCTGACCACAGTGCCGGTCGATGACCTGGTGGACCTGCTGCCGCAACTGGAACCGGTGCTGGGCCGCATGACCCGCATCGACCG
>JAIFMD010000127.1 GCA_020048755.1 Spirochaetota bacterium | reverse complement strand
GCCGCATTGAGTGCGACCGGGCCTGGAGTTACCTGGGCTACCGCGACGAGTCTGGCAAATTCATCCGCAGACAACCAGGCCCGGCCAACGATTTCAGTGCGTATGATGCCGACTATGGTCCAGCCGCCACCATAGGCCGCGGCCCCGATTTTGAGGAATACCAGCGCCAGGTTGATCATGCTGATTTCCTCTCCGCCAGCCATGAGACGGCTACGGCTGAAAAGAAAACCGGTACGGCCCAGGTTCCCGCCAGTATGATGGCAACGGCCGCTGCTACGGTCAGGCCTGCACGGAGTGGCGTCCAGCGGCGTTTCTTTATCATGTTGTAGGCCAGTGCAGCCGTCAGGCCGGGGACGACGGCGAAAGCGCCTTCCAGGAAGCCTTTTACGACTGGCCATTCGCCTATTACATCCAGGACGGCTGCGAGGGCCAGAATGCTGACAAAAGGTGGCAGGAGTATGCCCAGTACGGCGGCTACAAAACCGCGGACTCCGGCCAGCTTGCGCCCGACGAAAACTGCCGTGTTCAGTGCCAGGGGGCCAGGAACGCTCTGAGCCGTGGCAAAAAGATCGTAGAAATCGTCTTCTGCCAGCCAGCCACGTTTTTCGACTGCCCTCTGGATGACCGGTACCATGACATACCCGCCACCAATGGTGACCGCGGAGATGCCAAAAAAGAAGGTGAACAAAGTAAAAAAGCCTGGTTGCGGCTCTTCCGGTAGTTGTGTAAGAGGTATGGATTCAGGACGAAGAACGGCACGCTCGAAGGTGTGTAGCCATCCGGAGTATAGGCTGGATGCAGAATGGGTGGCATATGCAGGATGTTGAAACGCGTGCCATTCTTCGTTGCCATAGTATGCCAGAAGAATTACATCCTGTCTACACTTTTTTTGACTCTTTGGAGGTAGTGGATAAACAGTCATAGGTTACCCGCAAGCCTTGAAATATCCGGGGCGGAGGTAAATTCATGTTCCCGTCCCGTCCGCAGGTACAGTACCAGGGCACGGGCCTGTACACCAAAGATGGATTCCGCGGCATCCCGGTAGATTGAAAGCTGGAAGGCATGCTGCCCGGGTTCCTCGAACCTGTCTGTCTTGAAGTCTATGACCTGCACGCCGCTTGCGTCCCCGTAGACGAGGTCCATGCTGCCTGAGAGCACGATAGGCTTTGTGCCGCTATCCGGAATGCTGCGCCAGACGAACGGGTATTCAGTTTCGAATACCGCGCCTGCCACTCCTGCCGCCACCGCCGCGCTGGCTGCCTTGGCCGAGCTGCCGCGGGGAGAACGGGCAAAGTCGTCCGCCAGAGCGAGTGCGTGTTCCCGGTCACGGCTGGCCAGACCCGCGGGCAACCGTTCGAGGGTCTGGGCTACGGGGCCGGTGGGGACAGGCTCAAGAGCGGGCTTCAGGAGCCTTGATTCTACAAACTGGTGGCAAAGCGTCCCGAATTCCGCCTCGGTCAACCCGGGTTCAGGAGTTGGATCAAGGGCAAGGCCAAGGAGCAGCTGAGGTGATCCTGCAGGATCCTGCACGTGTTCTGCCCCCGGCGAGTTTTTTGTATGGTGCATGCTTCTGGAGTGACCTGATGTCTCATCCATGTATGCGACGGCGCCTGTAACCGACCAACGGGCTTTGCGTTCCGTTACGCCCTGCACCGGTGCCGCGGCAGAGGCTTCCGCACGGCTGAGGCCGTCTGTTCCGGCGGCGTTGGCCAGGCGCGCATAGTCGGCCTTGGTCCGGGAGGGTACGTAGTCAACCGCGAGCGATGACGGCACGCCTTCGGGGCGGTCAGAGATAAACTCCTCGTCGCGCGTGCTTGCCGGCCCGGCCCAGGGCCACGCCCTGAGGAACAGTGACCTGAAGCTCTGACCGCTTTTATCCGCGTTGCCCGGAACCTTGCCTACCAGGTAGAGCCGTGAAATGGCGCGCGTGCAGGCCACATAGAACAGCCGTGCGGTCTCGGCGAGGCGCTCGTTCATGGCGTCTTCGTCCTTGCCTGACTCGAATTTCCTGATGGCTACCGCCAGCTCCGCTACTGGGTCATACGGATCATCGTTGCCGTCAAGCAGCCTGACCGATGGCCCGAAGAGCCCGCCGGGAGCGACCGGTGCCCGTGTGTCTCCCTGGCCCCTGGCGTCGGCATCGGGCAGGATGACTACGGGGAACTCGAGCCCCTTGCTCATGTGCACCGTCATGATGGAGACCCCGCGCGAGCTCTCCCGGAGCACTGCCTCGTCGAAGCGGTCGAGCTTGCCGATTTTTGGCTCCAGCGACGAGACCAGGTCGACGAGTCGTTCTCCGCGCGCGTCGGCTGCCGCTGCCAGCGACCAGGCGTAGTCGAAATGTTCCAGGAAAGACGCCGAAGAGGCATCTTTCAGCACGTTCCAGCGTAGCCCGCGGTCGTACCACAGATACTCCAGTACGCACCGCAGCGGTTTCCGGTCGGCGATTGCCCGCACGCCGAGCCAGCTTTCACGGGCGGCAGCAAACCTGGTGGCATCCGGTGCCGGCAACCCTGCTGGATTGAAACCCATAAGCCCGTCGGGGCCGCCGGTGCCGGATGACAGCACGGCAAAGACAGCATCGTCGGACAGCCGCGCTAACGGCCCCCTGAGCACCGTGGCAAAGGCCAGCCGGTCATCGGGATATACGGCCAGCCTGAGCATGGCGTACAGATCTCCGAGGATGGATTCGGCAAAGAGCCCGGCGGTGGAGGCTGCCGTATAGGGTATCCCAAGCAGCCTGAAGTACCGTTCCACCACGTTCTGGCTGGTTGTCGACCTGAACAGCACCGCGATGTCTTCCCACTGGCAGGGCCTGGCAACCTTGGAGCCACCCGGTCCTTTTGCGGCTACCATGGTCCCGCCATCTACAAGCGCGCGTACGAGTTCCGCGATGCGCCATGCCTCGGCTTCTCCCGACGGCAGCGAATCGTCGTCATCCGGTTCATTTGATTCAAGGTAGATGGCCGCAGGCTCTGCACCTGGCGTCGCGGGGCCGGCTTCCAGACTGGAGTAGCGGGCCTCATAATCCTGAGCCGCCGGATCGCCCGGAGCGGGCAGCACCCTGGAGAACGTCTCGTTGAAAAATTCTATGAGCCCCGGTTCTGAACGCCAGTTGATGTTGAGGCTATGTTCGCCTGACCCGCCAGGAGCGCCTGCGAGCTCCGCTGACAGCCCGCGGAACACCGTAACATCGGCGCCGCGGAACGCGTAGATGCTTTGTTTCTCGTCTCCCACGAAGAAAAGCACCCCTGGTTCGAGCTCTGCGGGAGCTACTTCTGCCTTGCGGTCTGCACCGTCAAGGTCACGGCGCTCTGCGATGCAGTAGAGTATGCGTTTCTGGAGCTCGTTGTCGTCCTGGAACTCGTCCACCATGATGGCGTCGTAACGGCTCTTGTACCAGTCACGGAGCCCGAGATCTGTTTCCAGCGTGCGCAGGGCTATCGAGGCCACATCGGAGAACGACAATATGCCGGAGGCCGCACGCGCTTCCGAAGCCAGCGTGATGAAATCGCGGAGCAGGTCCAGGGCCGCCGCCCGGCGCTCGTCCAGCAGGGCGTCGCAGGCGAAGACTGCCAGCTCAGCCAGCGGTTTTGCCAGTTTGCCGGCTTCGTTGTAGTACAGGGCTGCTTCTGACTTGCCCGTGGCCACGCGCAGTGCTGCGAGTGATTTGTAGGTGATTCTGGCTGCTGCCAGCCCGTCGCGGTCATCCGGAGCCGGCGCGTTCAGGGGAAAGAGCCCGGCCTTGTCCTGCCAGGCCTTGGATCCGGCCGCGGTTCCGGTGTCCAGGCCCAGGCCTCCCGCAAGCAGGCGAAGCAGTTCAGCATGGATGGCTGTCAGGCGGGTTGCGAGTTTAGCTGTCTGGGGCTGCACGTCGAACCGCCTACCGGAGGCAATGAGGCCTTCCCTGCCACCGGCGAGCTCAACGAGCGACTCGGCTGCCTTTTCGAAGCCGGAGGCGGCGATGAACGAAGCGACCAGGGGTTCCGCGCGGCGCTCGAGCAGGAAGTCGAGCGCCAGGGCATCCAGCGAGTCGCCACCCGCGTCCTTGTCAACGGAGAAGTCAGGTGCCACGCCCCACCGGGCGCAGCCGCTCCTGGCAACCTCGGAGCAGAACGAGTCAAGCGTGGAAACCCTGGAAGCCGGGAACGCCTCGAGCGCACGGGCAAAATCCTCATCATCGGCCGCACAGGTGGCCAGCATGCCCCTGATCCGCTCGCTCATCTCGGCGGCCGCTTTCTTGGTAAACGTCAGGCAAAGGATGCGTTCGGGCGGGATGTGCCGAACCTTGACCAGATGCAGGTAGCGTACGGCCAGCACGCGGGTCTTGCCCGATCCGGCTCCCGCTGAAACGACGGCCGACCTGGTCTCCTCTACGGCCGGCAACTGGCACGCGGGATCGAGCCCCTGAAGTATTTTTTCCCATGCGTTCATGTGCAACCTACCTTAGCTGACCGCATAGCGGGCCCGGCACACGGGCCGAATGTCGCAGCCGGAGCACGTCACATCGCGATCGCGCATGGCCGGTACAAAAATCTCGCCGTTCTCGATGATGCCCGTGGTCGCTGCCGCGGCCGACTCGAGGGCTGGCCTGAGGAGGCACATTTTGTCAGCCGGAATTATCGGTTTCGGGCCGGGGCCGAAGACCAGGAGCAAGCCCTTGCCACCATCCCTGGAACCCTCGATCGAGAGGTAGTAGGCTGATTCCGGATGGTAGCCAGCCTCCTCGGCCAGTACCGTATAGGCCGGTATCTGGATTGCGCCCATGCTGCCGTCGTCCCGTGGTTCCAGGTCTTTTCTGCCGGGTATTTTTGACTTCTTGTAGTCGACTATGACCGCTTTCTTGCGCTCGTCATCACGGACCGCAACGCAGATCAGGTCCGGCCTGCCCGTCAGTCGCGTCCCCGGCGTTTTAAGCGGCGCCGTCAGGTCGGTGTTGTCGGCGATCACCGGTACCTGACCGTCCAGGGCGCGGATGAGGTTTGTCGCTGCCCTGAGAAAATTCCTGCGCAGTACGGGGCGTGCCGTGTCGACGAGTATGCCTGCCATGGGGCCTCTGTCGGGGCCTATGGCCTCCACTGCCGCTACAAGGGCGTTCTCGATATCGGCCTTCGTGGGCCTGGGTGTTTCTCCCGCGGGCGCATCTTCAGAGTCGTCCGGGGCGATGATCGACTGCCCTGCCAGGGCTAGTGGCTCGAAGAGCCGGCCGAAGGCGTCATGATACAACTGGCCCAGCAGCAGGTTGTCCAGGAAGGTCAGCCCGGTGTCTACCGGTTCCACCCTGAGCCTCCTGTAGAAAATGCGCCTGAACGCGCACGAACCGTATTCCTCTATGGCGGTGGTCGAAAGGCTGAGGAGGTCATCCCTGATCAGGGCCTGTCTGGCCGCGGCCCGGGCAGCCGCACCCATGGTGGCAGGCGCTTGAGGTGTGCCGCCGGACCAGTCATGTTTTCCCTGGTTGAATACTGTAGTGGCTGCTGCCCGGGCGCTCAGGGCCTGGGCAGGAAACGCCCTGGCAACCGGTCTGGCGCCTGCTTCCAGGTTGGGCAGCCATTGATCGCGGTCGTAGCACAGCTCCAGCGATTCTGGCGGGACTGCGGAAACGGCGGGGTGGGGCGGCCTGACACCATCAGGGCCATCCTCGGAATGGCTCATGAACACACGTGTGCCTGAAACCGCCAGCAGTCGTATGAGCCCTGCGGAGATATCCCGGTCGGCCGCGCCCAGTTTGTCGCGCTCGTCTGCCCGCATGAACGACAGCGGCCTCGCCGCGGCCACCGCAGCGCCTTGTGCAAGGTTGAGCACGTAGTGCAGGTCCGGCAGTGCGCCTGCAGCAACCGGAAAGCGGTAGACGGCGATACCGCCGGACTCGGATACCGGGAGGTAGCGTGTCTCATCCAGCTGCGCGAGGTACGCGTCGGCCGCGCCCGGCACGGTATCCGCGGGCAGGCCGGCAGCCAGCGCGGCCTCCTCCAGTTCGTCCAGCACCGCGAGGCACCGGGCTATCTCGTCGTTCTGCCGCGGCGACCAGAGCGTTTCGTCTATGAAGCTTCGTTTGAATGCGTCAAAACTGGAGCGCAGGGTACGGAAGCCTTTTGCCCCCGCAATCCTCGAGGTAGCCGTCCTCAGGCCACGGTAGAGCCTCCGTGAGCCTTCGTCGTTTCCTATGGATGCTTCCCACACATCGGTTTTTTCTGACTGGGGCAACGGAGCCACGACGTGCTTGCGTATCCCGATGTCCAGGAGCCGCCTGGCGGCATCCTTTTCCTTCCATGGCCTGGACTGGTCCAGGAGCAGGCGCCTGAGCGCTTCGAAAGACATGCGGCTGCGCGACAGGGCTATGGCGTCTGCAACGAGCCGGCCGCCGGAACTCTCTGACAGCGGGCTGCCTTCACGTGCATCCAGCGGTACGCCGGCTATGGCGGCCTCGCGTTCCAGTATCGGCAACACCGATTCCGGAGAGGCCACGCTGATGATGATGCCCGCCGGGTCTGCTCCGGCGTCCACCTGAGCGCGGATGGAGAGGAGGACGGCCCTGACTTCCTCTACGACGGTGCCAAAGCGTGCAGCCGGGACGGGTTCCTTGCCCAGTGAATCAGAAAGCAGTATGGTCGCGCCTGGCAAGGCGTTTGTAGCCACGGCGTAGTCGTCCCAGTCCTCGGTCAGGTCAGGATGGAAGAGTACCCAGCGCTGGTTTACCCGGGCTGCCTCCCGGCCGAGCCAGGCCGCCTCGTAGAGGCCGCGGTCGGTCAGGAACAGCTCGTAGCGGCGGCGGATCTCGCGCCAGTCAGCCAGATGTGCGCTGGCACCGTCCGGAATTGCCCTGAGGGCCGGAAGTGCCGACGCAATGGACTGCGCGAAGCGGGCAGAGGCGGCAGCGGCCGTGCGGGGTACGATTGACGTCAGGAACGGCGTGCGGGCGTTTTCCTGGGCCAGCATCAACGCGAATATAGAACGTATGGCCTTGGTGGACGGCCTGCCTTTGTGGTCGCCGGCAAACACTTCAGACTTGAATGCGTCCCAGCCTATGAAACGACGGGCTGGCAGCGCCTTCCTGCCGCTTTGGGCCAGCGCCGCAACGAGTATCGACGAGGCTGCTACTTCGCTCGGGAACACAAAGCGGACTAGAGGATCATCGAGTTTCGCAAGGACAGTCTGGAGTATCAGCCCGCCCATGGCTCAGGCACGCACCAGCGCGGCTGTAATCTCGGCGACATACAGGCGGTGGTAATCTCCTGCCGCGTAGTTGCCAGCCAGTGAAGGTTCGACGAAGCCGGCCGGATCGATGTCCTGCTTGTGCAGCACGCGGCAGGTAAAGATAAGCTCCGCCTGCTCAAAGCCTACGTAACCAGGCCTTGGCTCTACCGGTTTGAGGCCGGTCAGAGCGCTTTTGTCTACATCCCTGCCTGAGAGCTTGCCGCAGGTAGTCAAGGCTTCGCGCCAGTCTTCAGAGAAGAACGACAGGGTCAGAGCGCCGGCCTTTTCTATAAATGAATAGGTGTAGCGGCTGGGGCGCACGAACACGAAGGCAACATCACGGTTCCAGAGGTGCCCCATGCCGCCCCAGTTGGCCGTCATCGTGTTCCATGACCCGGGCGTGCCTGCGGTCACCAGCATCCAGGTCTTCTGTATGCGCTCGAAGACGTTGCCTTCTATTGCTCTGGGACTGATCTCATAGAATGCCATATCGCGCTACTCCTTGCCCGGTCGTTTTTTTGGTGCTTTGGGTATGGCGGTTTCCGCGGCCGCGACCACGCGGTCCAGGCTCCAGCCAGCGTCCAGGAGCGCGGCATCGAGCCCGACGAGGGTCTTCTCGACCCGTAAGGCATCGGCGTCACCCAGTGCGACTGCCGCTGCCGCGAGCACCGTTGCCGCCAGTCGGTAGCGATCAGCGTCTATCCATGTTTCGCCATTCCAGCGGTTGACGCCCAGGAGGGCCCGGGCCTCGTCGTCGGCCAGGAGGGCCCCGGCAGCGATGCCCGGGTCGAGCCTGGACAGCCTGGCAGGGCCTGCTCCGGCTACCAGTTCCAGCCGCCCAAGTGCCGCAACGGCAAAGGAACCAGCTTTGTCGGCCGTACCGTAATCGGTTCCGGCAGCAACCAGCGCTTCGCGCAGCTTGCGGGCCATGCCCCAGGATTCTGCGAGTGACTGTGCCTTCGTGGAGTCCGCATAGGTGCCGGAGATCTGTGCTATTGGCAGCAGCGCTATCAGCGCCGTAATGGTTTCAGCTGCGGCCGGAGTAGCCTTGATTCGGGCCGACAACCCGGCAAGCCCGGATGCCTGTTTACCCTTCATAGGTGCCAGCGCGCCAGTGTGCAGCAGCGCCAGAGCGGTTTTAGCCGCTGCCATGCAGGCAGCTGCCATTGCTTCCAGGCGTGCGTTGCCTGGCTTGCCCGCCTCGGGTGTGGCTCCTGCCGCAAAGCGTGCCGCGGTTGACAGCAGCTTGACTAGGGATTCCCTGTTCATCGCGGCTTTGGTGCCCGTTCCAGCGCCGGCAGTAGTAGCCACCGCGGTGGGTACTGCTTCAATAAGCCGGAAGAAATCAGGGCTGAATGCAGTTTTCCAGGACCGGTAGAGTTCAGCCAGCGCCATATCCTGGAGGGCCCAGCCTATATCAGGTACGCCACCGCCACCCAGCGAGTCGCAGAGTGCGGAGTAGGAGCCCGTTTCGTCGTCCTGGATCTCCGTCATGTCGATAAACACCTGGCACTGGAACCCTTCGAGCGATACGGACAGGCCGTTGTTGAAGATATCTTCAGAGCGGCGCACATAGCGGAGGCCGCTCTTGGCTTCTGTCATCAGCATGAACCGGCCCTGTCCCCTATGCAGGCCCAGGCCTTCGGCCAGGCTACGCGTCGCGGTGGCCTTGGACCCGTCGGGGCGCTTGTCCATGAACGGATTGGAGTGGCGTATCGTACCCTGGCTCCGTTCCCAGGCGTTGTTGAACAGTACCAGCGCCCGCTCGTGGCCGTAGCCGTTGGAGTATGCAAAGGTGTTCTCGTCCGTCGTAGAGGAGGAATTCTTCTACGCCGGAGAACAGGTAGCGGCGTTTGAGGAGCGGCACGATCTCGTGTTCGTGCCTGCGTACGAAGTCGTTGTCGGGCTGTTCGTCCTTGTAGGCCCGGCGGTATTCCATGCCGTACTTCTCGGTAAAGCCTTCTATCTGTCCGTGGCCGAACATGGGCAGGCCAGGCATCGTGGACATCATGGAACATACGCCAAAGTAGTGGTCGCCCTTGCCGAACTGGGCTACTGCGGTGTCCTCGTCGGGGTTGTTCATGAAGTTGACGAAGCGCTTGAGTATGTCCTTGTCGAATTCTATGGTGTTCTTGATGGTGGCGCGGTATTCGGCGTTCT
>JAIFMD010000082.1 GCA_020048755.1 Spirochaetota bacterium | reverse complement strand
TCGACGACGGCCTCCAGGGTCTGGCCGAGCCTGCGCGCGGTAAAAGCGGCCTTGTTGCGGTCGGCAAGTGCCTGGACTATGGCAGCGCGTTCCACGGCGACGCGCTCGGGAACGCAGGGTTTCATGGTAAACGCGCGGGTGCCCGGTCGCGGGCTGAAGGTAAAAGCGTGGATCCAGGCAGGCTCGAGGTGCTCGATCAAGTCTACTGTCTGCTGAAAGTCGGTATCGGTTTCACCGGGGAAGCCCAGGATGATGTCCGCGCCGATGAAGGGGTCGCTGCGGACGGAGCGAACAGCATCCGCGGCACGCAGGACGGCTTCGCGGCCATAGTGGCGGCCCATGGCCCGCAGGATGGTGTCAGAGCCGGACTGCACGGAGAGGTGCAGGTGGGGCCGGATGCGTGGCGAGGCAAAGGCATGCACGAAGGCGCCATCAACGCGGTCAGGTTCATATGATGAAATGCGGAACGCAATGCCTTGGGTGCCGCTGATCAGAGTTTGAAGGAGGCCGGGGAAGTCGAGGCCGCCCGAGCGGTAGCCGGAGAGGTTGACGCCGGTCAGGACGGTCTCGCTTACGCCGGAGGCTGCGAGGGCGGCAACGCGGGAGAGCACCTGAACGGGGTCAAGGCTGACGGACGGGCCACGGGCGAGGCAGACGCGGCAGTAGCTGCAACTATTGTCGCAGCCGTCCTGGATCTTGAGCTGGGGCCGGGCGTGGAAGAGGTCATCACCGGGCAGGAAGGCAAAGGGATCGGGAACCTTGCCGGCAGCCAGGGCGGCCAGGCGGCGGGCCTCGTCGAGGAGGTCCGCGCCTTCTGCTTTGGCGGCCACGAGGCCCGCCGCCATCGCGCGGAGGCCGGCCTTGCGGGAGCCGGGAATGACGACGGCGCGCGGCGCTACGGCTGCGACCGCCCCGGGTTCCAGTTCTGCATAGCAGCCGGTTACGATGGCCACGGTATCGGGGTTGAGCCGCAGGGCCAGGCGCAGCTCGCGGCGGGCCTTCTGTTCGGCCTTGCTGGTGACTGTGCAGGTGTTGAAAACGACGACGTCGGCGCTCTGGCCGGCGGGCACGATGGTAGCACCCGCGAGGGCGTAGCTGTCTGCTATCGATTCGGTCTCGGCTTGGTTGAGCTTGCAGCCAAAGGTACGGAAGGAAACACGGAGAACCGCGGACGGGAACATGAAAATCCGGTTATCGGCTGGTCCGCGCCAGGACCCGGGCCTTGCCGCTCTGTGCGTCCACGAGGCCTGGGTTGATGGCCAGCGCTGCGGTGTATGCCTCGAGGGCATAAGACCAGAGGGAGGTGCGCTCGCGTATGTAGCCGAGCCTGGTCCACCAACGGGCGTTGTTGGGTTCGTACTGGAGGGCGGTGCGCATGGCGATGTCGGCATGTTCGTACATGACCTGGCGTAGGTAGGTCTCGCCAGTCAGGTAGTAGACCGTGCCGATGCGGGCGCCATCAGGCAGGAGGTTGATGTAGTCCCTGAAGCGTTCCAGGGCCAGGTCGTTCTTGCCGAGGTAGTAGGCGGCCTCCCCGAGCGTCTCGACTATGCGGGGGTCCCTGCGGACGGTGGTGTAGGCCCTGGTGGCATACAGTTCGGCATCGTTGTAGCGCTCGAGGGACAAAAGGCTCCATACGAGGACGACATACGACTCGATATTGTTGGGGTTGGTGGAAATTTCAGCGAGGCAGGCGGTCCTGGCTTCCTCGAAACGGCCGGCCTGGTACAGCTTGAGGGCGTCGGGCCTGCTCTGGGCACCGGCAGACTGGGCCGCGAAGGCGAGCACCACACAAGCAGCGAAGGCGCGGAGGCTGGTAGTGGCTGGCATGCTATGCGCGGGGCGCATCGCCGGAGCCGGTCATGGAGCAGATGCCGTTGAAGCGGCAGCCTGGTTCCATGGTCACCTCGGCAGCCTGTACATCACCATCCATGCGGCAGGTAGCGAAGAGTTCGACGCGGCCCGATGCGGTGATGTTGCCCTTGAGTGTGCCCCGGACGGTGACGTTGCGGGCCGTCAGGTCGGCCTCGATGACAGCCTTTTCGTCGATGTGGAGGTCGCTCTCGGTGGTAATGGAACCGGAAACGCGGCCTTTTATCATCATGGGTTCCTTGAAAACCATGGTGCCGGAAAATTCCACGTCGGAAGCCAGTATGGTATCGAGGGTATCTTCATCTACTACGCTGAGATGTACGTCTGTCATATTCCCGGATGATACGTTAAAAAACGGAGGCTATCAAGCCTCGCCCTGGTCGGACGGGTCCAGCTCATCGTCGGACTCGATGGCTTGCAGTATGTCAGCCGGCCACTCGAAGCCGGGCCTCTTTATGGCCAGGTACAACGAGGAGAAGCGTTCCGGGCTCAACGTCTCGGCACGGGCATCGGGGGAGATGCCCGCGGTGGTGCAGGCCTCCATGAGGGCAGCTTCGGTAAAGCCGGCGGCCTTGAGGTTGTTGCGCAGGGTCTTGCGTCTGGACGAGAAGCAGGCCCGGGTAAAGCCGGTAAAGGCCTTCTCGCCGGAGAACGGTATGGCGGTAGCCCTGGCCTCCATGGTCACGACGGCCGAAGACACGCGCGGCTGTGGCCAGAAGGAGCCGGGAGACAGGTCAAAGACTGACTTGACCAGGTAGGTGGACTGGCAGAGCACCGAGAACGCGGAATAGTTCTTGGTGGAGGGTACAGAGCACATGCGCTGCGCCGCTTCCTTCTGGACGGTGAAGACCATGCGGGCCGGGCGTACGCCGCCTTCTATGAGGGTTGCTATGATGGCGCCGGCTGCGTTGTACGGGAGGTTGCCGAAGGCCAGGGCCGGTACGCCGGAGGTGGCAAGGGCGGTCCTCCAGGTCTTCATGAAATCGCCTTCGTACAGTTCGAAACCGGGCAAATGTCCGTAAGCGCCTCGTATGAACTCGGCAAAGCCCTTGTCTATCTCGAAGGCGGAGACGGCGAGGCCAGCGACGAGGGCCTCACGGGTCATGGAGCCGGTGCCGGGCCCGATTTCCCAGGCCCGCTCCCCGGGCGCCGTGGCGAAGAGGGCGGCGATGCGGCGCCTGGCCTGGCCGGAGAAGAGTTCCGAGGGGGAGTCGTAATTGACCGGCTGTGGAACGGTGCCGGGATCCGGCAAGGTAGGCGACATGGGGCCAAGCATACACGAAGGTGGCGGAGATTGCTATGACAAGGGCGACAATGCCCCGCTGGATGCCCGTGCCGTCTTTCACAATGGCAAGAGCCGGGAGTCTCGCCGCAGCGCGCATGAGGGCGGCCAGAGCCAGGTATGGCAGGCCACTGACAAAGGCCGCAAGCGGTGCTGCCGCCGGCAGCAGCGCGACGAGGGCCGCACCGGCAAGCCCGGCATACATCAGCGCCGTGACGAGCAGACCGGCCACGGCGCTGGTTAGCGGGGAGAAGGGGTTGAGCGTTCCAAAGGTCAGGACCGACAGTGGAGCCGTGGCCGCGAGGGCTGCCAGGCCGGTTGCCATGGCTGCAGACAGTGGCGGTGGCAGAGCGCGGCGGAGGCCGAATTCCCAGGACGGCCCGAAGACGGCTATGCCGGCTACCGCCAGGTAGGACAGCTTGAACGACAGCGCATGGGCACTCCGGGGCCAGAGTGCGACGGCCACTACGAATACCACCGAAAGGGTGGCGAGCGGCTTCTGGGGCCTGTCCGCGGCGGCGGAAGCGCTGGCCACCCAGAACATCAGGACGGAGCGCGCAACCGACGGCGAAGCGCCGACGAGGTACAGGTACGCTCCGGCAAGCACGCAGGCTGCGGCTCTGGCGCGGAACGGCCCCACCGCAAAGCCCAGTAGCAGCGAAACGAGACTGGCCAGGATGCCCACGTGCTGCCCTGACAGCGCCAGGATATGCGCGCAGCCGGCCTGCCTGAAATCGTCGGCGAGGGCACCGTCAAGATCGTCGCGCACGCCGACGACCAGGGCCTCCAGCAGCGGGCCAGCTTGCCCGCCGGCCCGGGACAGGGCGCCCAGAAGCGCGCGCCTGGCTCCGGCCCGCAGGGCCTCGAGCCGTGGCGGAGGGCCAAGCATCGTTATATCGGCTGCATCGACGAAGGCAGTCCGCAGCGCCAGGGCAGCTGCCCATGCACCCTCCCCGGTGCGCGGTGCAAGCGCTGGCCGGTCCAGCGCGACGCGGACGGGCTGGCCGCGTACCGGCTGCAAAACAGGCCCGGCAGCCACCGACCTGCTACCCGGAGCAGGCCGGTAATAGACACCGAGGCGGCCGGTGGCAGTGTTCCGGGCTCCGTCAGCCGCGAGCGCCGCCGTCAGTTCCAGGTCAAAGCCGGTCATACCGCTGGCTGTTTTTCTGGGGTCGGAGCCGATCCGGCCCTCGTACCCGGACACAGGCAGGCCGGAATAGTCCGCAAAGCCGGGGCTCGAGCCGGCTGTGGCGGCTTCTGAACGGCCGTGCGAGACGGAACCGAAGCCCAGACCCGCGGCGAATGCTGCAACGAGGAGTGCACGGCTCCCGAGCACACGCACTGAGGATCCTGTCGTCGATCTCGATCGTTTCATCGAAAAAAGAAAGGTGACGATTGAACATGCGCACAAACCCGCCGCGATGCATACGGAGGCGAGCCTGGACACAGGGCCCGGAGGCAGATAGAGCGCCAGGGCCGCTCCTGCAGCAAACGGCAGGACAGGCGGGACGGTCAGGATCCAGGGTGGCTGCATGGAACCTGAACGCGCGCAGAAGCACCGGCGCGTTCAGGCTAAAGCGAAAATCGCAGCAAAAACGCTGCGGTTCCTACCAGTGGAGCTTCTGCAGGGCGTCCCGGGCAGCCTTCTTGACCGACTCGGGGTACTGGAGGTAGCCGATGTACAGAAGGTAATCGAATGCGGTCTTGTCGCCGAGCCGCCCCAGGTTGTTGACGACGGCCAGCGCTATCTGCTCGTCGAATGACTTGCCCTGCTCGGTCTCGGTATTGATAAGCTGCAGGTACAGGGCCAGGGCCTGGGCAGCCTCGGTGTTTCCCATGGCGCCAAGCAGCGCTATGGCTTCAAGGAAGTTTGACTTTGACACCTGCCCGCGGTTGTACTGGGACTGGAAATCGTAGAAGTGCCGAATCGCCAGTGGCGAAGCCTTCTGCCATTCGCGCGCCGTCAGTTCACGCGCGGCCGAAGTGCGCATAGAGACTATGAAGCCCTGGTCGGCGGGAGACGGACTCTGGTAGGCAACGCCGACAGCAAGGGCGGCTTCAGCGAGCTCGGCGCGCTTCTCCGGAGCCAGCGCTTCACCCCGCAACCCGGCTTCGAGGGCAGCAGACTTCTCGGCAGGCGGGTGGGCCCTGACCACCTCGGCCAGGAACAGGGCATAGTCACCCTTGAGCGCTGCCATGGCGACGCTGGCACGCTCGGTAATCGCCTTGTTGACCGAGGCGGTATACACGGCAAACAGGTACGGGAAGGACGACGAATCCCCGAGGCGCCCTATCGCGAACACCGCCGCGTCGAGCACGGCAAGATCGAGGCGTACGCCGGACTTGAACAGCGATATCTGGGTATCAAGGAAGGCGTTCAGCTCCTTGAGTATGACCTTGTTGCCGACCGCGATCTCGGCGAGCGTCTGCAGCAGCGGTACGCGTACGAGGCTGTCCTTGTAGACTGAAAACAGGTTCCACAGGTTTTCAGAGGCCGGCGCATACTTGTACTTCCGGATCATGTTGACGGACAGCACAGACATGTCGCGCAGGAGGACGTCCGTGGACAGAAGGGAAGCATTGCCGAGCACGAACTGGATGGCCGTGTCATAGAGCGGCCCCATGTTGACGCTGTCGTAGGCCGAAGCCTCCTTGAGCAGCTCCAGCTTGGTACCAAGACTGGAGCGCACAAAGTTGCGCCGGTAGGTTTCGATCAGTTCGGAGGATTCCTGGGCCTGCAAGCCCGTGAGGCCCAGAACCAGGATCACTGCGAAGACCGCGAAGGATTTTCTCATCATCACACCTGTCCTTTGGTTCCAAGGCTAGCCCAGCCCTGCTCTTGCTGTAAAATTATACCGAAAAGGCCCGGCCGTCCAGTTCAGGCCCGGACGTGGCGCTCTCGCCGGGTCCGACGTTGTAGACATGCGAGCGTATCATATTGCGCATCCGGGGGCTCGGCAGCATGGCCTCCACGTGCAGGAGCGACTGCTTCTTCTCCGCATCGTATTCTGTTGCCTTGACCGTGCCGGAAACGACGATCTGGTCGTCGCCGACATAGAACTGCGCCTTGACGAGCAATCCCACCCTGGCCTTGCCTCCTATGAGCACCGACAGGCCGTCCTCGGACAGGTCCTGCACGACGCACTTGAGGCCCGGAACGCGCTCGGGCTTCTCGTACGCCCCCTCGAGCCGCTTGAGGAGGTACAGGTACGCGGGCATCCTGGAACGCACGCGCAGCGACTTGCGCTTCTGCGTACGCAGGAGCGACTCGGAGTGGCCCAGCTGCAGCACGGGAATGTTGCGGATGCGCAGGTCCTCGAGCACGTACGTGTCGAAGACGTAGCCAGCATCCTCCTGCCGCCAGAAGTAGACTGAAACCCGCGAGCCCTTCCACTGGAAACCCGGGGGAATCTTGGCGCCGACCGGATACGAGACGACCAGGTAGCGGTCGTTTGAATCGATGACAGTGGACGAATAGACGCCTATGCCCTCGATGAGCACGCGTATGCGCTGGTTTGACCGGATGAAACGTGAACTGGTTATGCCGGCCTTGTACTTGGGCTGGGCAAATTCAAGGCTCTTGCGGAATTCGTATATCTTCTCCATGAACCGGAGCGTATCGCGGTCACGTTCCTTGCCTTCAGCCCGGAATTTCCTGTCAAAGGCCTTGATGCAGACGTCGAGTTCCCTGATGGACCAGAGCGCGCTGGTAGGATCGACGATGCCGGCTATCCTGGACAGGTCCAGGATGGCCTTGGATTCGGCCATGGTAAAACCGACTTCCTTGCCGCGGGCGTAGTACTCAAGCGGCGAGAAGCGCCTGTCCCCACGGAGGAGCAGGGTGAACGTCACGAGCAGCAATACAACGACGACGACGAGCAACAGGATATTCATTATGGCGACGCTCCGTCCGTAGAGTATATACTGGCGCAATGCATATCGAAAGCACACAGCACCGTACTGCCCGATCACAGACCGGCCCCTGGACCGAACCGCTGCTGGTGACCCTGGCGTTCCTGATCCCCGGTCTGCTTCCCATGGCCGCTCCGGCGAGTATGGCGGCAACCGACTGGCTGGTCTCCGGGGCAGTGCAGTCAATACCGCAATTCGTGCTGCTACTCGTCATTATCGGCGCATCGGGGCACCTTCGTGACTACGGCATACAGCGACCCCGCGCCGCCGATGTGCTGCAGGCGGCAGTCCTTGCCGGCATCATGCTGGTGCTCTCGAGGCTTGCGGCGGCGCTCGCAGGAATGGCCGGCTACGGCACGGCCGGCGTCGCACCGCTCCTCCCCCAGCCATCAAACACCCCGCCGGCCCTTCTCGTTACGCTGTCGGCGGTGTTCGCCCTGGCGGTGGCCTACCGGGAGGAACTCTTCTACCGCCTGTATGTCATAGGCTCGCTCCGGAGTCGTGGCGCCGGCGCGGTGTCGGCTGTTATGGTCTCGACCCTGGTGTTTGCCGCCGGACACGCGTGGCAGGGCCTGCCGGGCATCGTCTCGGCACTCCTCGTTGGTGCGGCCATGGGTGCTGCGGCCACCAGGGGCTGCAGGCTGCACGCGCTGGCCCTGGCACATGCAGCCTACGATTTCTTTGTATTGCTCACCGCGTTCGGCCTGCCCGTCTGACCGCTCCCTACGGGCGATTCCAGCGATTCTGGCGACCAGCGCGCCAGGGGCATATTAACAAACCAGCGTGGAACCAGTATCATGGAGGCATGCAAGCAATCGATAAACTGAAATCCGATATGGACGACTGGATCCGCCGTTCGGGGCGGGCACCTGGAAACCGCGAGTTCGATGCGCTGAGGGCCACCTTCGCGCGCTCGGTACCCAAAGTGCCCGACGATACGCTGGCGGGCCTGTTTACCACCTTCCTGTCGCGCTTTGGCTCCGGTTCTGCGGAAGAAAGCGGCAAGGCCATGGACTGGCTGACAGGCGTAGGATCGCTCCTGCTGGCTGATTACGATGGCACGCCGTTCTCCAAGGCAGACTGGGAGGAGATCAGGGAACTGATAACCATAGACTCAGGCGAGATAGACGTGGACACGCTGACCTACGTGCTGGGCCAGGCACTGGAACACGGTGCCCTCTAGTACGCTCTGGTTTGCCGACGACGGCTTCTGGACCGACTATGCGCCGCTGCTGTTCGGCGGCGAGCGCTGGGCCGAGGCACCGGCGGTTGTCGACGCCATCCTGGCGCTCTCCGGCACACCTGCGCACGCGCCGGTGCTGGACCTGTGCTGCGGGCCAGGACGGCATGCGCTTGAATTCGCAGCCAGGGGCCATCCGGTGGTCGGGGTGGACATTACCGAGCCCTACCTCGCCGCAGCCAGGGACAGCGCCGCTTCCATGGGGCTTGCCGCCGAATTCATCCATGCCGACGCGCGGACCTGGAGCCAGCCGGGGGCTTTTGCACTGGCCGTCAACTTGTTCACCAGCTTTGGCTACTTCGAGACACGGGCCGAGGATCAGGCCATGCTGGCCCGCCTGGCCGAGAGCCTGATTCCGGGCGGCACGCTCGTGATGGACCTCGTGGGCAAGGAAACAGCCGCGCGTGACTTCATAGAGGGTGAATGGTTCGAGCGGGACGGCAAGCTGGTACTCACCGAGTTCCAGGTGGTCGGCGCGTGGGAAGGCCTACGCAACCGCTGGGTAATCGTGGATGGCAGCCGCCGCGTCGACCGCTCCTGGGTGCAGCGGCTCTACGCCGGCACCGAACTGCGCGATGCGCTGCTGGGTGCCGGATTCGCCTCGGTTGACCTGTACGGTACCTGGGCGGGAGCTCCTTACGACCAGAAAGCGGAGCGCCTCGTCGCTATCGCACGGACTCCAGCGGATTGACCCTCGATTTTTACGCAGAACTAGCCGATATTATACGGGACTAGTCATTTTTCTAAATCCTTGTCTGAACGGAAGAAGCCATGGCCAAGATTGGTATTCGCCTTGCTGACGGTAAGTTCTATCCCATACTCGCGGAAGGCGCGGCGGCAAAGAAGCGCCTCGTCGTCACTACGGTCAAGGACGATCAGCCGAGCGTCCAGATAGACGTGTACCGCTCGACCGAGGCATCCGAGGCCTACATAGGCAGCCTCGTCATAGAAAACATCCCGCCGCGGCCCGCCGGAGAGCCCGACATCGAGCTGGATCTGGGGCTGGACGACGACGGCAACCTGAGCGCTCTGGCGCGCGAGGAAGCTACCGGCGAGCACCAGGCGCTGTCTGTATCGCTCAAGTCGCTGGCCGAAGAAGAAAAGTACGAGATTCCCGACTTCGACTTTCAGGAGGACGAGGATTTTGACCTCTCCACCGACGACCTGCCGGATATCACGCCCTATGAATCCACCGCAAGCACCACGACCGACGCTGAAATGGACGCTGCTGAAACGTCCTTTGACGACATACCGGATTTCGGCGAGCCATCGCCACCGCCGGAACTGGTCAGCCGTGAGGAGAAGAAGCGCACTTCCCCCGTCCTGATAGGGGTACTGGCCGCGCTGGGCACGGTAGCCATCCTGGTCATTGCGTTCTTCATCTACCGTGCGACCATGGACAGGCAGCCCGCACCACCCGTAGCCCCGGTCGCAGCGCCAGCCGCCACAGCTCCGGCGGCTCCGGCTCCCGTCGAGGCAGCTCCCGCACCGGCGGCACCAGCCCCCGTCGCAGCTGCTCCTGCCCCTGCCCCTGCGGCCCCGGCCGTTGCGCCCGCACCGGCAAAACCCGCCGAGCCGGCAAAAAAGGGCACCTGGTACAAGATCCGCTGGGGCGACACGCTCTGGGACCTGTCCATAGCCTACTACCGGACGCCCTGGCTGTACCGCACCATAGCTACCGCCAACAAGATACGGAACCCCGACCGCATCATATCAGGTACCTGGATCTTCATACCGCCGAGATGAATGAAGCCACTCTGAGCAGGAACAGCGGACGCCCAGGCGGACGCTGTTTTTTTTTTGATGCACAGCACGTATCTGGATCGAGTCTGGATACTCTGGTACCATGCGCGGGTGGATCAAGCATGAAAGCCATACCCTCCGCCCTGATGATAGTCGCCATAACCCTCTCGACCCTCTCGTGCGTTGGGCAGGAACCATCCGGCAAGGAAGGCAGGCTGTCGGCAGGTGCTCATCCCGTTGATGGTCGCTACCTGCAGGAACTGTCGGTGGAGTGGGAGTATTATCCCGGGCTCTTCCTCGTAACCGGCGATGACTTCGAGAGTCAGGATGCGGTCGCTAGGCGCACGTATGTGAATTTCAGAGACAACGACCAGCGCAAGGAAGCCTGGAAGAAGTTTGCCCCCTACGAAGGCTTTGACTATGGAACCTACCGCCTGGTGGTGGAGTTTGCCGACACGCGCCCCAAGGACCTGCTCATGCGGGTACCGTTCTTCGACATGGCGGTGGAGTTGTTCGTTCAGGGCCAGACCAGGTTCACGAACGGCGTGGTTGGGACCTCAGGAGAGACCAGCCGACCTCTGCTCTACCATCCAGTCATCATCGAGGCATCATCAGTCACCGGACGGCTGGATTTGGTGCTGCATGTAGCCAACCATCATTTTCCCCTATGGGGCACGCAGGACGATCTGGTCATCGGGGATGCAGATTCCCTTAACCGTTATGTCATCCGGCAGACATATGTCGAGGCGATGCTCGTGGGCTCGCTGGTCATAATGGTAATGGCAAACCTGATTCTGGTCCTCTTGACCCAGGATCGCCAATCTCCCCTCTACCTGCTCTTCCTGAGTCTTGCAGCCATCCTCCTGAACCTCTCGAACGGCAGCGCCGTGCTGGGACTGCTGGGTCTTGAGTGGGAGGTGATGAACCGACTCATCTATTTCGCCCTTTCAGTTGAATTCATGCTCATGGGTATCTACCTCTTCCATCAGATCGTGGCTGACAGAAAAAGGTCGTCTCTGGCCAAACTCGCGTTTGCGGCGGCTAGCATGCCGTTCATCGTACTGATAGCCGTGGCTCCCGTCTCGCTGTTTTCGCGTACATATCATATCCATGCGATCCTTACCGTATCCGTCATGGCCTGGGCTCTGCTGACCGCGGCCTGGCGTGGCGTAAAGGGCGATCCACGCTACGCTTTCATCGCCCTGACGATCATGCTGCTCCTCCTGTTTTTCTGGGTGGACAGTGAACAAATACTCCGGATCAACGGGTACTCCTACGCCTCCCCGTACAGCGTTGCACTGTTCTCGTTGCTGAACATCGGTATGCTGGCCTGGCGGGTACGCAGCTTCAGTGCCGAACTGGAGCACCAGGTCAAGGAACGGACGCGGGAACTGGTGCAGGAGCGGGAACAGGTGGAAGCCAAGGTGCGCGATGCGGTGCTC
>JAIFMD010000163.1 GCA_020048755.1 Spirochaetota bacterium | reverse complement strand
ATTGGCTTTCATTACGTTCTCTCCTTACTCAAAAGAGGGCCAGCACGCCGTTGACCGGCCCGCGGAGGAAGGCTTCGAACATGGAGCTTGCACCCTGAGCCAGGTACCGCTGAAGCTTTGCTACATCGCAGATGTTTTCTCCGGCTACGGCGAACTGGATGACACTGCCATGCTTGACTTTTCCCCACTTGAACAGCGCATTAAGGTTGAGTATGCGTTCTCCGTCGTAATACACCAGCACGTCGAGCTCCTGATGTTTTGTCTTGTAGCTGTCTATGATGCGCTTCCAGGCTTCTACATTGCCGTTATGAAAAAGTTCGTTTGCTACCGTAACACCGTACATCGGAGTCATCCGGGCTCCGGGTTTCGGTCCTGCCGCATGTTTCGGAACGGCTACCTCTACAACTGCTGCCGGAGCAGCCTGGGTGGCAGCCACAACTCCAGTCTTCTTGCCTGCGGCAGCTTTAGCGGCTTTTTTTTCCACTGGTTTTGCTTGTACCGGAACTGCTTTTTCTGCTCTGGCGGATTTAGCATCTTTGGGAACCTTGTAGGAACAGGGTCCCTTCAGCAAGGCCGGAATATCCTTGACCTTGGCACCGCCGTACAATGACAGCAATGAATCAGCCGCCCTGGAAGCAAGTGAGGCATCGAAGGGCTTTCCGTGACAGCCGACATAGGCCACAAGCAATTCCGACTTGTTGATACGGTCTATCCGTGCGGCATGCAGTGGATTCTTTGGATTGACTGCGATGACACCAAGATCCGGATGGTTGTATACCACGACGATGTCGAACGCATTCCAGTTTTTGACAGTATCCTGCACTGGCTCAAGTCCGGAAATGGTGCAATCCATGTTTTTGGAGGTAGTGTAGTATCCAAATTTGTCTATGAGCAGCATCGAGACGAAGGGCAGGATTTCGTCACTATTCAGAGTCTTGTCATCTATCAAGGTATTAAGGACGTCGGCAAGGTTGTCGCCATCCGATATGTTACCTGCCAGCCCGACTGTTGCCTTGACATGGCGAACAGAAGCGTTGAAGGAATCCTTTGAAGCCAAGGACTCGTACTTGCAACTTGAGGCGATCATGCTATCCCCTTCCTTATTAAAACAAAACGCCCCCCGACATCCGGGGGGCGCAATCGCTGGTCTCTATTAGAGTTCGCGGATGCCGCCCTCATCCTTGGAGCGCGGTTTGGGACCGCGTTTTCCGACGGCTTTTTTGGGAGCCGCATCTACGACGCCCTTGGGCCTGCCGCTACTCTTCTTGCGGGGAGCTTCTTCTGCGGTCGATTCCGGCAGGGCCGGGGCCGACGGTTCGGCGTTGAGCATTGCCAGGTAGCCGGCAGCTGCGGGCTCGCCTGCATCTTCCATTGAGGGAGGAGCAAAGCTCTGAGCAATATCTTCGCGTACCGTAGAACGCCTGCGACTGAACGACGCGAACGCTGCATCCTGGAAGCCCTTGGACACGCCATGCAGGAACTCATTGAGTACATTGGCCATGCCGTCGAGTGTTGCCTTCTTGCGCTTGATCGAACAGATATCAACATCGAGGAGGAGGCCCGGCTGGATGTGGTAGGGGTTGATCATGTAATCAAAGCGCTGGAATTCCTTCTCGAGGAAGGAAAGCCTGTCTTCGAGAACGCGGCGCTGGATCGGATACTGATACGAGTACATGCTCTTGAGCTTGTCCCGCATGAGGATGAGGCGGTTCTTCACCTTGTCCTTTTCGTAGATATAGGTGCAGTTAAGGCTCTCGACATCGGTCTCCGCGGGCTTGACGAAGGAGATTTCGTCCCAGACCTTGGCAATGTCTTCATAGAGCGGCTCACCTGAGCGTTCCTTGATGCGTTTGCGTATCTTGCTCTTCATTATCTTGGCCAGATCACTGAAGTCAGAGATGCGCTTGAGGAACTTGGAATCCTCGTACATCATGTCCAGCACGTCCCAGAGGTGCTGGACCTCGGTCTCGAAACTGGTGATCTGCACATCGTAAGCCTTGCGCTCTTCTATCAGCTGCGCATTGTCGTAGTACTGGAGGCGAATCTGATAGCGCTCGTCGGGCAGATGGGCGGTATCGGTGTCCTCATACTCGCGGATGTAGAGCAGGCGGGCATTCTTGAGGTTTTCTATGTACTGATAACCCATCTTGGAGGTATCGAGGATCGAGGTAATCGAGTTGACGGCAGTGTTGAAACCGCGGTTACGGATATTCTCGATATCGATTATTTTCTTGAGATTTTCCCGGATATTGAGCTGGTCGAAGGTTGACGGGTCGATCTCGGCGCGGAGGTCGCTGAGCCTGTCCATCAGATCCTTGGCGACTATGGAGAATCGCTTGGATTTGAGGTTCTCGGCATCGTCGTCGGTGTGGTCCTTTACCTTCTTCATCCTCTCGAAGATGATCTCGGTGTCGTTGAGCTCTTCCTTGCCCTCGTCGACCATCTGATCCTTGAGGAGTTCGATGTCCTTGTCGATCGTGTCGATGATGTGCTTGGAAATCAGATCCTTGATGAGATATTCAACCGTTACCTGGTAATGGAAGATCGGGCTGATCAGCTCGGAGTCAAGGATGTTTACGGAAAGCTTGACGTCAGCGACAGTCTTTGGCTTGTAGGTGTTGTCCTTGAAAGCGCACTTGACGACGGAGTAGGCGTTCTCTCCACGGATGAACGCGCCGACATCGGTTTTCTGGCGCAAGAGGGAGTTGGTCAGGTTTTCCAGTTCGTTTACACCGCGCTGGATATGGCCCTGGAGATGGCCAAACATATTGACCATCGATTTCTCGATCTCACCTGTATTGAACTTGTCCGCACCGCCAACCTGATCGAGGAGCTCGGAAATCTCCTTGGGGGTATAGCGGGCCAGGCTCTTCATCTCTTCCTTGTCGATGAAGTTCCTGACCTTTTTTACCATCTCGTCTTCTGTGGTGACGATATAGCGGTTGAACATGTTCTGGTAGTTCTGGTTGAAGTAGTTATACACCTTCTCTTTGAGGCCGCCCATGACGTCGAGGTGGAGAAGCTGGTCCACTTCCTTCTGCTGGTCGCGGTTTTCCTGCGCCAGAGAATTGCGTGAGCCTACAGCACTCGGCTTCTCGGGATGGTAGACATTGGGACTCTTGGGAAGGTCTATAGCGCCCATGATAGTTCTCCTTGGGTATCGCGGATTCTGATACCTTGCTATACTACCCTTATATTGAAAAATGTAAAGCCTCAAGACAATTTTTTGTTGACTTATTTTTTTATTTATATGGAAGATTCCGTTCTTAATTTACTTTTGGCTTGCAAATAGGTCGAATATGGGCAATGCTGTCTTTTGGTAATTAGATAATGATAGAAGGCAATATGACAAGACGAGCCATACTGGTATTACTACTCGTAACGGCACTCGCTGCGCTCAATGCAGAATCCCGGTCGGCGAACGTTGATTTCGTACTGCTCATAGACACGTCGCTGTCCATGACAGACGGCATCGATGCAGCCAGGAAGTATGCTGCCGGCGAAGTGATAGGCAGACTCGTCGAGCCCGGTGACTGGGTCTCGATCATGCGGTTCTATGGTAAATCCGAAGTTGTCTGGCAGGGTGATGTCAGAGGCCAGGAAGACATCTCTGCGATGGTGCGCAGCCTCAATGAACTTAAGGCAGATGGCAGATTTACTGACATTGGCTCCGCACTCGATTCCATGGATGCGTTGCTCCAGGAACGTGGTCAGCCCGATCGCCCCAAATATATTCTGCTTCTGACCGACGAGCGGCAGGAAGCCCCCAAGGACAGTCAATACTATTCACAAACCTATACGCCCAGGCACAGGCTTCTTGAATATATCAAAAAGGTCGACATGGGGGCATTCAGGGTCATAACGATAGGCTACGGGCTGTCTGCACGGATAGAGGTAGAAGCGCGCACCCTGATGACGACCCTCTCCGAGCCACCTGCCAGACCACAGGAACCGCTTGCGGGAACCATGGCAGGCACGACAAATGCTGAAACCGGCACGGCTGCTGGCACGGAGCCTGAGCCTTCAGCCGCTCTTCCGGCTGAAGGTGCCGCTCCGGCAACCAGTACGGATCAGGCTCCGCGCACGGGGTTTTCCGGAGCTCCCCTGGCCGCGGCACTCGCAGCGGCCGCAGCGGCCGGCATAATGGTAGCCGTCCTCATTGCCAGACGCAAACGCGATGAGGCACATCGAACATGACCATCACGGAGACCGCGGCGTACCTGTCAGCCAGGAATGATTTAATACTCTGTTCGCATGAATCACCCGACGCTGATGGTCTTGGGGCCGAATTCGCCCTTGCCACGGCGCTCGCGAGCATCGGCAAACGCGTACGGGTGATAAATGCTGATAGACATTCAGATTCATATGCTTTCATGGATCCCACGGGCATAATTGGCTGGCTATCGAACACTACGATCGACGATGCGGAAATACAGCGGTCTACGGTCATCCTCGTCGATACGGGCGACGTGATGTATTCAGGGAAAGCGGCAGACAGGTTGATTGCAAAGGCAGCCGAAGTACTCATCATTGACCATCATGAGGTCAAGGAAGTCTCCGTGGCAAAAACCTGTTCGATGCCAGCCTTCTCTTCAACCTGCGAGATTGTGTACAGGATACTGAATGAGCTGGGCTGCAAGCTGAGTGCTGACATTGCTGCGGCCTTGTTTGCAGGCATAGTCTACGATACTGGATCCTTTGCGTATTCCAAGACTACGGTCGGAACTTTCGAGACAGCACTGGACCTCGTGAAGAGCGGTGCAAACCCTTCAAAGATTCACGGTGCACTGTATGAATCCTCTGCCATCAGCACCTTGCTGCTGCGAAAAGATGTTATGTCCTCACTGGAATTATACGAAAATGACCGCATTGCCATACAGACCCTGACACGGAACATGCTCAGGGAAACCGGATGCCTGTATGAGGAAGCAGATGGCTTCATCAACATTCCGTTGCAGGCCGGCGTCGTCGAGGTTTCCATTTTCTTCAAGGAAAACGAGGAAGGCACGCTCAGATGCTCGCTCAGGGCAAAGGGTACGGTAAATGTGGCACAGATAGCCCAGTCGTTTGGAGGCGGAGGCCACAAGAGCGCGGCAGGTTTCAAGTCACCCTATCCCCTTGAAACAATCAAGAACAAGGTGCTAGAACTCGTCATGGCAGAGTTGGCGAAGTCAAACTCCTGAACATCGGCCACCAAGGAAATCCAGCAACCACATGAAACGCTTTACCCAGATAGTTTTCATCATCGCCATCGCGGTGGCTCTTGTTGCCATAGGATATTTCTATATATTGGCCCGCAATACCCGGACCGCTGATGCACCCGTGCGATCGCGGGTGCTTGAAGCCAGTTCAGCAACTGAACTGGAACAAGCACCAGCCAATGCATCCCCCGGCGAACCGACTGCAAGCTCCATTCCGCTTGAACCTAATGAAACACTGCTGGACCTGTACTCATTCAACCTTGATTTTGATGACGAGGAAGAGCAGATACTCGTCATCCGGGAATCCGATGACCCCAAGGGTATAATCAAGGTCGTATTGGCGGACTACTCTCCGTTTACACGAAAGTGGACCAGATCCTGGAAGGGTTCCAGTCTCGTAACAAAAAACAAAACGTTCCAGGTTTCAGTCAATGACCTGATAGGAGACCACAACCTCAACATAGTCTGCACGGGAATGAACGATTCCAACGAACAGACAATGACCATCTACTGGAAATCACAGGATGTAGACCAGAAACAGGGAACAACCTTCATCAAGGTATTCGAACAAGCGGGTTCTGCTGTCATCGTGGAAGAAGAGGAAAGGCCAGACAGCTATAAACTCGGTCAGTCAAATGCAGGCAGCTGGCCGATTTCAGTATGGAAGGCCGATGCTGCATCAGGAAACTACCTTGACCAGCTTAAAGAGTCATGGCGCTGGAGCTTTACCGACAAGGCCTATGTCCTTGCTTCCACGGAGAGCATCCCCGGCGCGAGCATAGCGAGGAAGAAGGCGGAATCGATACTCGACGGAACTGCCGAAACCTTCAAGCTGTTCCTTGATGGTACGTGGTACAAGGAATCCATTGACCCCTTGTCTCCAGCTGCCCAGTTCATAACCTTTCAGTCAAGGGATGAATCGTTGCTTTTTTCTGGCGACGGACTCATAGAGGTATATGGCTGGGAGAACTCAAATCCTACACGATACGGGCTCTATATAGCGTCCAGGAACCAGTCTGTACGCAACCTGCGGCGTCTGATGGACATAGAACTGGCATCCGCGGATTCCATAAACGTCAGGGTCTTTCAAGACTACCGTATCAAGGCGGACATTTCAGGCAGATGGGACGGGCGCTACAGAAAGCTTGGTGCGGAAATAGCAACATCGTTCAAGCGCCAGCCAGCCATGGCAACTACGGCGCTGATGGATTTCAGCGGTGAGTATGAATCGGATGACGGCATGAAGCTGGTTCTCGATGGATCTGCCTACCGTATTGAATCGGTATCAGGTGTCCAGACCGGATTCATAGCCATATATACGCTCGATGGAAAAACCATCCTTGACATGAGGCAGACGACGGCCGGGGGAGAAAACCCGACACGGCGATCGTGGATAGCCGTGTCGTCCGTAAAGAATGAACCTGACGGTACCATGCGCAAGTTGCTCTCGCTACAGGAAGTCAGAATCGGAATACTCGGCATCGAACCATCCCAGGAGCAACCGGTACTGTACCGGAAACGTTAGGGATTACCGGTTATGGCCCAGGCTTCATAGCCGGCATCCTTGAGCACCAGGACGGTCCTGGCGGCGTCGGAACCGGCAGGTACATACACGTTGTACAAGGCCTTGGCCTCTTTGAATTTCAGGATGGATTCAAGCCCCAGGGCTTCCAGCTTCTTTGCCAGCAGCCTGGCATTGGCCTCATCCTTGAACGCCCCTACCTGGAAGTAGGTCATCTCGGTCTGTGGCAGTGGATCCGGTTGCGGGATTTCCTCCGACAGGCGCTTGCCACTCGCCGTCGAGCCACCGAACAACAGGAGGGGGCTGGCAGTCATTATCTCTGGCCGGTTTCCATACGTGGATAGCCGCTGATCATATCCTTCACGCTCCACCCCTTCTGTTGAAGCACGGGCGAGAAGCAGCGCCGCTACAGCAAGGCTGGCCTCTTTGCCGGACAATACCGTTCTGGCCATACCGGCTGCGGCAGATCGATCACCCCGAGCGAGCGCTGACCATCCAGATACCAGAACAGCGAGCTGTGCGGTACGGGCATCCGGCGACAGGAAGCCTACGGCCGTGGCGAGGCCGGCGGCAAGTTCCCCTTCCCCGGCGGCAAGCCGGCAGACAGCAGCCGACAGCAGACAGGCGGCGTCGGCATTGCCCGGCAGTGTGCTTGCCGCGGCTTCCCATGCAACAGCCGCTTCACCGTACCGGCCGAGCAACTCCAGCAATGAGGCTTGTTCAACAAGGAGCGCTTTTTTCTGGTCGGCTTTTTTTGCGACGGCAGCCATTGCACCATGCAGCCAGGCTGCATCTTCGAGCGAGACAAGCGTAGACGCTTCCATCGATACATTGGCTGCAAATGCCGCAGTTCCGGCCATAGGCAGAAGGCGGACTTGCGCTGCTTTTGCTTCGAGTCCCTGGGCGGACGCGGCCAGCGGAACCATTCCCGCAAGCAGCACGCAGAAGCCTGCGATGACAGCTGGAACAGCACGAATTATGGTTGTATAGGTACGCATGCTGATTACATGACCTCCACAGCCTTGAATGTGTGACCCTGGACAGATTCAAGGCGTACCCTGGTAAAGGAACCTATCCGAGAACTCGGTGCAGGGAACACAACCATCATATCGGCATCCGTCCTCGCAAATACTTCATCGTCTTTCCTTTTTGACAGGCTTTCTATGAGAACATTTATTTCATTGCCTACCATGCCGTGCATGATGTCACTGGAAATTTCCTTCTGGAGGGCCATGACGCGGGCAAGGCGCTCCTTTTTTACCAACTCCGGCACCCTGTCCGGCATGGATGCTGCCGGCGTTCCTTCACGTGGATTGTAGTGATACATGAAGGCATAGGCGAACCGTACCTCCCTGAGCAAGGAGAGTGTTTCTTCGACATCTTCTTCTGTTTCTCCCGGGAAACCAATCAGAATATCGGTAGAAATGGTTATGCCCGGTATGCGGGAACGGATAGCATCGACCAACGCCAGGTAATCGGCACGGGTGTACTTGCGGTTCATGGCAGACAACACCCTGTCCGAGCCGTGCTGGACGCAAAGGTGGATATGCCTGGCGAAAACAGGGAGTTCCGCAATTGTTTCTATGGTCGCGCGCGAGAGGTCCTTGGGGTGGCTGGATACGAACCGGATACGACCTATGCCCGCCGCCAGGGCCTGGGATGCAACAAGGCGCAACAAACCGGCAAAATCGAGCGGACCGCCCTCCCCCGTCCACTGGTACGAATTGACATTCTGGCCGAGCAGGGTGATTTCGCGGACGCCGGCCTGGGCCAGGTCGTGTATTTCCTTGCTGATGGCAACAGGACTCCGTGAGATCTCGCGGCCGCGCACGTACGGGACAATGCAATACGAACAGAAATTGTCGCACCCGTGCATGATGGGCACGAAGGTACTGAAACTGCCGGTTTCACGGTGGGATGGGGCAAATACGAACTGCGGTGTTTCCTCCACACTCTCGAGATGCCGCCCCGTCTCGACGGCATCGAGGACGAGCCCGAAGGCTGCCTTCTGGAAAGTCCCGAGCACATAATCTATGCCGGGAGCCTTCTGCAACATTTTTTCCTTGAACCGCTCGGCCATGCATCCGGTAACGACGAGGGTAAAAGGGCGCAAGCGCTTGCGTGCCGAATAATGTGCGATGCGCCCCCAGGCCCGGGTCTCCGCGGTAATCCGCACGGAGCAGGTGTTGATGAGTACGAGGTTGGCCTCATCAGCCTCCGCGGTTTTGATCCATCCATGGTCGGCAAACTGGTTTTCAAGTGCGGCCGATTCGGCCTTGTTCATCTGGCAACCGTAGGTTTCAATGAAGTAGCGCATGGTCTCCCGTATAAACATTCGGGCGGCCGGGGCATGGCTCCGGTCGCCCGACTATGGGTACATCAAGAATGTCGAAACTGTTTCAGCTTCTGGCCTTGAGCCCCTTGGCAAATTTGAAGAGATTGAAAATCCCGAACCCCAGCAACCCCAGTCCGGCAGTTCCGAGCAGAAAGCCAGTGAAGCCTTTGAGCACGAACGAAGACAGGCCGAGCACACCCGCGCCAATCAGCACCGCTCCCGTGGTCTTGTCGGTACTCTTCTTGCCCACGAGGCCCATCACGCCGAGCACAACGAGTCCCCCGCCAAGTATCCAGCCCAGTACGGGAACATTCAGCAACGTGTTGAACAACATAAGACCTATACCCGCGCCTGTCGATATGACACCGCGCATGCCGTTTTTGCGTACTTCGCTGGAATCGGCAGGATAATTATCACCCATGAAATCCTCCTTGCAGGCCGCCGGACTCACATCCCCATACGGCAGACGTCTCCACACTAGTGGATGCCCTGGCGCCACAGAGACAATATACAGAAATCACTCAGTCCGGTAAAGGATTCGCGGCTTGATCATGCTCGGCAAGCGCATACGCGGAATGGTTGTGGATACTCTCGAAATTTTCAGCCTCCACGCTGAATTTCGGGAACGTTCCAATAACCAGAAGTTCCTTGTATACCTCGCGCACGACGTCCTCGACGAACATCGGTTTGTCAAAGGCACGCTCGGTGACGAATTTTTCGTCCTCGCGTTTGAGGAGCGTATATACATCGCTGGAGGCTGATTTCTCGACTATTGCCACGATATCCTCAATCCAGAAAAACGGTCCCAGCTTGACCCTGACCTTTACGAGGCCACGCTGATTATGCGCGCCATATTCGCTTATTGCCTTGGAACACGGGCACACGGTCTGCACGGGCACCTGCACCGTTACCCAGAACTCGCGTCCGGAGGCCGAGGACGAGCCCTCGTACGAGCACTCGTAACTCATCATGCCCTTCTGCCTGGAGACGGGGGCAGACTTCTCTATGAAGTAAGGGAAGTGCAGGTCGCAGTACGCCGTCTCGGCCTCCAGCGCGCCACGCAGTTCGTCCAGCATGGCGAGGAAGCGGGGCATTGACAGGTCTCGCCGGTGTTCGTTGAAGACCTCGATGAAACGGCTCATGTGCGTTCCCTTGAAGTCATGCGGAAGATCAGCATAGAGGTTGACGGTAGCCGTGGTGTGCTGCAGGGAATTGGCCCTGTCCAGCACGGTGATGGGATAGCGCAATCCCTTGACGCCTACCTTCTTTATGGCGATACGCCGGTCATCCTTCATGCTCTGGATGTCTACCATCGCACACGCTCCTCCGCAACCTTCCTTCATTACTTGCCGGCCGCCTTCTCCGCAGATTCAACCGTGTTATACAGCAGCATCGTAATGGTCATGGGGCCAACACCGCCCGGTACCGGGGTTATGGAGCCAGCAACTTCCTTTACCGCGTTGAAATCCACATCGCCGACCAGCCGCCAGCCTTTTGCCTTTGAAGGATCATCGACACGGTTTACGCCTACATCGATGACGCACGCGCCGGGTTTTACCATGTCGGCCTTGATGAGTTCAGGCACGCCTGCGCAGGCTATGAGGATGTCCGCACGCCTGGTGTGCTCGGCAAGATCGCGAGTACCGGTGTGGCATACGGTAACCGTAGAGTTGATCGATTTTCTGGTAAGGAGGTTTGCAAGCGGCTTTCCTACTATGTTGGAGCGCCCGACGATGACCGCGTGCGATCCGGCGGTCTTGACGCCCGCTACTTCTATGAGCTTGATGACGCCGTGTGGCGTACACGGGAGGAAGCAGGGGTCGCCTATGACCATGCGGCCTATGTTAACCGGCGTAAAACCATCGACATCTTTTTCTGGGGAAATAGCATCTATGACCCTTGATTCAGATACACCCTTGGGCAGGGGCAACTGCACCAGGATGCCGTGTACGGCCGGGTCGGCATTGTAAGCCTTGACTTTGGCAACTATGGCATCCTCTCCGGCGTCGGCGGGCAACCGGCATTCGAAGCTCTTCATGCCGAGCTCCTCGCAGGCCTTCTCCTTGGCCGTGACATAGGAAACGCTGGCTGGATTCTCTCCGACGAGAAGAACAGCGAGCCCTGGTACTATGCCTCTTGCAGCAAGTGCCGCGATCCGGGGACCCAGACCGATCCGTACTTCTTCTGCCAATTTCTTTCCGTCCAACAGCATCGCCGGCATAGCGCCTCCTTATATAGTGTTGCTACGATACTA
Organism: Spirochaetota bacterium; assembly: GCA_020048755.1. Taxonomy (GTDB): domain Bacteria; phylum Spirochaetota; class Spirochaetia; order Treponematales; family UBA12059; genus SZUA-370. Next base: position 17,026 of record JAIFMD010000163.1, on the reverse strand, counting down.
CGCAAAGTGCGCATCGGACAAGCGCAAAGGAGCCTCAAGATAACGGCGCAACCTGGACATCGCCTTGGCAAAGACCGAGGGTTCCAGGATGAGGCTCAAGGCAAGATAGCCATCACGTTCCAGATCGAAGAAATAGCCTGGCTGGACCGCGATGTGTTCGTCGCGGAGCAAACCGAGCACGGTCTCCTCTTCTGTAGCAAAGCGGGGGTATTCAAGCAGAGCAGTCCAGCCGCCATCGCAGCGGAGGATGCGGAACGGCGAGTCGCTTCCCTCGAAGGCTGCCCGCGCCGAAGCAAGATTCACGGCAAGACGCTCCCGGAGTTGACTGACAAACGGCTCTGTGCGCTCCAGCAGGGCCGGCAGCGCGTTCATGGCGGGCGCTCCCGCTGAAAGGTATGTATCGGCTATCAATTCAAGTCTGGAGGCTGCCTCGCAGGCATCAGCGGGGGGGCCGGAAATGCGGATCCAGCCGAGTTTCATCTGCGGCAGGCAAAGCAACTTGGAGAGGCCATCGAGGGCAAAGGTCAGGCATGCAGTTTCACCACCAAACCGCGGCCTGTCCTGGCTGGCTTCAAGCGCGTATGGGAAAAAGACTTCATCAGCTATGAGGGCAATTCCGCGTTCCGCACAGAATGTGACGATGGCATCGCGTTCTGAAATGGAAGCGTAGGAGCCTGTGGGATTGTTGGGATTGATGACGACGATGGCTTTGGCATTGCTGGCTATTGCCTCTTTTTCAAGCTCATCGAGGTCAATGGCCCAGCCGCCCGGATGGCGGTACTCCAGGCGGTATTGCACAGTTCGAACCGCCTCAAGCCCTGCCAGCGAATCGAACAAAGGATAGCCTGGCCTGGGTACCAGTACGGAATCTCCGGGATTGCAGAGCAATTTGAAAATCCATGCATAGGACTCCGACGTACTGGCCGCTAGAAAATAGGAATCCGCCTCGCCGCCAAAACGTTCCGCGAGCACAAGCCTGGCAGATTCCAGTCCCCTTGGATCCGGCAGGTAATCAAGGCAAGCCTGGCTGGACAGGGCCTCCAGGACACCGCCCGGGGCAAGACCATGCCTCGTCGGATTGCTGTCAGATATGTTGAGTACCGAAGCGCCCGCCGACCGCAGGGTAGAAGTCAACGCGGCGATTGCATTCTGCCTGGTACTGTGCCCTAGCCTGTCTGAAAACTGCATGAAGCAGGATGGTAGCCCGGCGCAGCTTGTTAGGCAAGCGGCACCGGCCATCATCAGCACGCTGTCACTGCATTCTTTTGATCCTGCCTTTGGCCCAATCCGATAATTCCGCGTCTTTGCTTTCCACCATCAGCGTATAAAACTTCCGGGCGTTTACCTTGTCGCCCAATTCTTCATACAACATCCCGATATTCCCGATGATGATGTAGTCATCCTTCCTGACCGAATACGCCTTGAGGAGTATGTTCATCGCCTCGCTATTATGGCCCTGGATAGTATGGTAATACGAGAGGATATTGTACGCGTACATATCATCGGGTAGCAATTCAATCTGCCTGCTTGAAACTGCCAGGATGGCATCCATTGATAGCTTTGTCTGCCGTTCAAACCAGAAATCGTAATAGTTCTGGATGTTGTCTAGAAGGAACTGCCTGCTGTCATTGACGGGCTTGTTCTGACTCCACAGCCATGTGTGCCTGTTTTTCACAGCCAGTTCCAGTATCTGAATTACTACCTCAGCCTGCCTGTCGAATTCTCCGATGGCACCCAGTATGTGGATCTTGCCGAAATACATATCCAGCCGGTTCCGGGCAAAGCCGATTCCCGTGTCCAGGTAGCGGATAGCCTGCCGTACATCATCATAATCGTAGTAGACCTTGTCACCGAGATACCCGACCGCCTTGCCTGTTTTCGGGTCGGTAATTATCATGTGCGGTTTCTTTGTATCGATGCGGGCATCTATGGCAATGCCGGTTTTGAGCTTCCTGTTTATATGATAATTGAACCAGGCGATATACACCTCCGGGTCTTCATTTTCTGCCCGTTGCCAGGCAGCAAGGTGCTGTTCCAGTTCAGTAAACTTACCCGCATCGAGCAATCGAAGGTACGTTTCTCGATAATCTGCGAATGCTGTAGCTGCAAGAAATACCGCAAGAAAAAATAAAAAACAACGCTTCATACAAACTCCTTTTAGTAAAAATAAATCTGGCCAAGACTACCAGGCACCTTGCCTGTAACCCAACTGATATGGAAATTCGTTGTCATCAGAGAGCAATCCAGAAATTGAATATCCGCCATAGAGGCCCCAGGTAGCCAGGGACTGCATCAGTGCGGCAAATTGGTCGGTAGCATCATCACCCCGCTTATATACAGGACAGCCATCGCTGGATCCATACTTTGTGGCATGCCCCAGCCATCTGGCGTCGAGTGGATAACCGGGCCTTCTACCGTCACCTTGTATCGTGTCTCCAGCTATGGTCTTCGTATCCGAAATTATGAATACATCACCCCAATCGACCTTGGGGGTCTGGGCCAGCCTGAGGTTGAGAGGACCTTCTGCTATGGTGTTTCCTTGCAAGGTCGGGCCAAAGGCTATCTGGTACCTCTGATCCTCGCCGATGGGCCTGCCGCTGGAATCCAGCTGTCCGTACGAATTGTCAACCGAGTTCCATGCTCCGCCGGCCAGAATCGTTGCCAGTTGCTCGCCGGAATCGATATCCCACTTCGTAAAGGATATGCGTGTATTGCCCTCGCCTACATCGCCCTTGATGCCATCCATCCATACTCCGTACGCGCCTTCACGCCGTTCAATTTCACTGCTGATGGAATAGCGTTCATAGCTGCCCCCTCCGATTGACCTGATGGCCGCTGCACCGATTATGGCACGATCGCTGAGCGTCAAGCCGCTTCCATCACCAGCCCAGATGCCTGCTTCTGTGCTCCAGGTGATATCAGATCCTTTCATCAAAGCCTCTCCCAGCAACCGTTCGCGCTGCACGGAACTCGCGGTGGCAATCAGGCGTTCCGCTTCACCCGGGTTGTTCCTTATAACCTTGAGGTCGATGTCATCGAGGTTGAGCACGTCACGAAGGGTCTGGTCGTCATACCTGGTCATGTCGCACAGAGAGCCTGAGAATAATTCCATGGCCCTGGCCGGCCCCAGGTAATGCACGAGAGCCGCCGCGGTAGAAGTTTCTGTAAGACTGTCCTCTACGGTATGCCAGCCTGTCGTTCCATCGTCATTGACGATTTCTGCAAGCAAGCGTGCCTTGCCGTCGTTGATCAGCTTGCCTTCTTTTGTAAGCTTCCAGAAATCGCCGCTGGAATCATAGGCACGACCTACATACGAGGCGAAGTCACCATACAGATAGTTGTTCAGATCATCCTGATAGGTATGGTCGGTGTGGATACGTGCAACCATCGCTTCGCCATATTCATTCCCCCGGGCAAGGCTCAGTGTCATCTCCGTGTGTGCCCTGACTGCACTCAGGGTCTCATTGCCCTGCCCGGCCGTGTCGCCCGAAAGACCGTCACGCCATGATTCGTGCTGCAGGGTAACAGCCATATCGAGCATGGCGCCGGTTCCGCCTCCGCTTGCCATCAGGCTGATCGCTCGCCCGCCACTTGAAGAAGCGACTGTTTCTGCCCTGCCGCCTGCGTTGTTGAAAGAGAGTGTATCCCGGCCAGATACGATACGCCACACGGTTTCCTCGGCAGCAGCATCACCATAGCCGTAGGCCGTTTCCATCACCGATTCCACCGTGGAACCCTGAGCTATCGCGTACTTCTGAAGCTTGGCATCAAGCAGCATTCCCTTGCCTGTCTGCACCCCCATCCGCACCAGGTTGTAGCCCCCGCCACCAAGAGTGCCGCTGACACCATCAGAGCCAAGGGTGAGTGAGAGGCCCACACTGGATAAGGCGCTGGCAAATTTGTTGTAACGGGCTCTACCGGAAGCGCTGTATCCATCAGAGGTGACTCCGCCGATAAAACCGGCAGCTGACATGAGGCTGCCGAGGTTTGCGACATCCAGGGTAAGGCCACCGTAGTTGTTCCATGCGTCATTAAGGACTTCTGAACCAGGAGTGCCACGTGATGCAGAATAGCCAAGGTGCGTAATGAATTTCGCTCCCTCCGTAGCGGCCATAGAACCCGCATCCGTCAGACCCGACCATAGTTTTCTTGTAAACGCACTGCCGGAATCCATTGACGTGCTGAAAGCCGCGCCGGCCATGCTGCCTGCAAAGCTCGCTACCGAAGCCTCGCCGAAGGCACGGGCCCTGAAGCCCTCGGCATCAAACCCCAGCCCTGTGACTCCGCCGTTGCCATCAAAGGTAAGGCCGACGGCGCTTATCGCGCTTGAAGCGAGACCCGTCGTCGCAGTCCTCATGCCGGTCAGGAGCGTCGTCCCCACGACCTTGTTCAGACCTCCCGTGGGGGCAAGACTTGAAAGCGCGCCTCCGAACAACTGTCCCCCTGAATAATTGACGGCGGAGAGCGCTGCCTTCTTGCCAAAATCGAGGCCGGCCTGTTCCCAGCTCTGGTATCCACCTGAAATATCCAAGAGGCCGAAGACGGCATCGTCGACAAGGTTCATCGCCAGCGAGCCGACACCTCCAGTGAGGATTCCGGCGGCTACGGTTACACCGATATCGGCTACTCCCCGTATCGTAGGCGCTTGCAGCCACTGACCGCGGTCATCCCATATATCCTTCTCGTACAGCGGCTTGCTGGCTTCGGACCAACCTTTTCCTTCCTTGAGGCTCCAGTATATGTACGAAGCCATCAACCTGCCGAGTTCACCCGAGCCTGCAGCCTGGAATACACTGCTTTCTCCATCGTCAGGATCTGCACCTGGCCGTACCACAGGGGCATACCCGAGATGGCGGCCGAATTCACCGGCTCCATCCGTCTGCTCTTCGGTATGATCCAGGACATCCACCATTCCGTAGACTTCCACATCCCTGGTATGGCTGTTGCCGTCGTCATCAGTCCAGGTTAGGGTTCGCGAGGCGACCGCGTCTGCTCCCAGTTCTTCAGCCGTTCCGAATACTTCGTCACGTCTGGCCTGCACTTCCTGCTGTGCCCTGCCTATCAGGTCCTGCACAGAAGCTGCGCCAAGCAGTGCCAGCGTACCGTCGGACAGATCGGTTTTAAGGCTCCAATCGCCCAGCGCATACTCCCGGAACGCCTCCACATCGGCCTGCTCGGTGATGTATGGCGTGCCTACCGTTGAATGCACCACGATGTCCTTGACGTAGCGGCTACCCATGCGTTTCCACATTCCTCCGCCTATGAACATCTGGGTCATGCGTTTGCTGAACCCTTCGTTGGCTTGCCTCACACTGGCGGCGAGACCGTCAACGGAGGCGGCGGCGGCAGATCGGGCGCGGGCCGCGATGAGACGGGCCTGCACACCCGAAATACTCTGCCGTGCGCTTTCTGCAAAGTCGGCCGCGGCCGCCTGTATGCGGCCGGAATCCAGAGAACCCGTGGACGACGCACCTTTGCGTAGAGCAAGCGACAAGGTTGCGGCTGAACCTGATTGCAGGTCAAAAGCGGCATCCATGCCGGCGATGCCCGCCTTGTCCAGGATGTCCGCGAAGCATGAACGGGTATCGATGCCGAAATCCAGCCTTGAAACCGAGAATGTATCCAGCCTCCTTGCCGCCGCTTCGGCATCGGGCCCCACGAGGGCCAGCATGGCATCCGAGGAAGCATTGCCGGCAGTCAGGGTTGCCTGCGTTACCCAGGACAGCTTCTCATCCTGCATGCCTGCGAATGCCAGGTCCCAGGCTGGTTTCAGCGATGCATATCCGTCTGCAAAACGCCGGGTCCAGGCGGCAGCCTGCCCTCGCAACAGATCCGCACCGTCATCAAAATCGGCTCGACCCCGCTCCAGTATAAGACCGGCAGCCTGGCGCCACGAGAGACGCTTGTCACTGAGGTCGCGCCGCTGGAGGTCCCAGATTGCCTCACGGGAAGCCAGCTCGGCCGAGTAGCGCAACTCCGTCGCACGCGAGGTCAGGTCTGCAAGCGCTGCAGCGGCCTCGGTGTATTCCCTGGAGGACTGATCGCCGTCCGCATCGAGGATAGCGGACTGTTCGATTCCGGCAAGCCGGGCAAGGTGGGTCTTGCCTGAGGCCGTCACCTCGCCATAGGCGGCTTGTATGGCCGCTTCCAGTTCCGCTCCGGCAAGTCTGCCTGCAAGGTATGCTGTGCTCGCCTCGCGGTAGCTGTCCTCGGCCAGTTGCCTGTCACGCTGGTCATTGAAATACCGGTTTTCCATTGTCGACCTGGCAGAATCACGCTTTGACAGAGTCCACCGGTACACCGATGCCAGTGCGTCGGACGCCCCGGTATAGACAGTAGCGGAATCCGCCGCGTACCTGTCGTACAGCTGGACTATGCTGGCAATAGTGGAGGCTTCCATTCCGTCAACGGCTTCCAGCGCTGCCGTGAAATCTGCAACAGCAGCGCTGCCCGTCTGGCTCGTGCCCTGGATTACCGATATTCGCTGGCAACTCTCATGGTAAGCGGCATATGAAGACTGTATTCCAGAGACTTCGCCACCCAGGCTTGGCAGGCCCGACAGCAGAGTCTGGCGCTGAACCTCCAGCCCGGGATCCACGAAGCTTGTCCTTGCTGACTGCCAGTCATCGGCGTCGGCTGTGGCAGCCAGGGACAGGCCGAGTTGCACAACGGCCGCGCCGAGCAACACCGGTCCGGCGGGCGTCCATGAGAGCAAGATGCCGAGCGTCCATGAGGCTGCACTCGATATTTTCAAAGTTTTCGCGAGGCGCCTGGAGGCATCGGTGCGGCTCTTCATGATCTGGCTTGCGTATTCGTATTCCCTCAGTTTAGTCGCCGATTCGAGCGGACCACTGGATAGTTCCACTCCGCCAGAAAGCGCCATGACAAGGTAAAATTCCAGATCGGCGCGTTGCTGCTCATCCAGCGAGTCCCAGGCCGTACGCTGCTCCGCCGCCAGAGGGCCAGAAGCATAGGAAGCGAGCAATCCGGAGAGGCTGCTCCCCTCGAGGTGTTTCTGGCCGATTGTTCCGTGCAGGTTGTCTGCATGCAGGACACTGCTGGCAAGGTTACTGTATTCTGGATTCGCGGAAGCGAGGCTGGACAGCAGGTGGTCACGCGCACTGGCCCATACTGAAAACGTAGCTGGGCTGGCCATGTACCCCGAAACCCTGGAGCTCCATGACCGCACATCCAGTTCGTACGCGGAGGCTGGCTGCAGGTCGACACCGGCCTGCGATGAAGCCGTGAAGTAAGCTGCCAGTCGGGCGGATGTAGCGGCATCGACAGGCAAGAGCCTGTAATCGCTCCCGTACGCCAGGCCTACGCTGCCGTCGGCACGGAGCCTGAGGAAATCGGTCCAGTATGCGGTACTGGCGTCAGACGGAAAAGCGTACGTTGCATAGTCAACTGGAACACTGGCGATGGGAGGACAGCCAGATTTCTGACTCCCGAACATGGTGTCCTGATACGCCGCATATACGTTTTCGTTTTCGTCATAGGCTTTGGCAAGAGATCCTCCGAGTGCTTCACGCGCCTTGGCCAGCAGCATGAGGTTCTGGTAGTTGGTTTCGTATGCGGCGCTGGCAGTTCTGTACTCGGGGTCGGCGTAACTCCTGAGTTCGTCAGCATCGGTATGGAGGCCAAGCAACGCGGCAACCAGGGCGGAAGCCCGCTGATGCGAGGACCGCGAATACTCGAGTTCGGCACCGGGACTACGGTATTCAACCGAGGCAGCATCCGTGCCATCTTCGGCAGCGGCAAGGTAGGCTGTGCCGGCCCAGCGTCGTATGGCATCCTCGAGTTCATAGGCGGCTCTGGCCGTCTCCTGAGCCGCATACAAGGCATTGGCACGCGTATAGGTAGTTTCATAAACCTCACCCGCGGCATCGAAGGTGACTCCTGCTTCCTTGTATACGAGCATCGCCCCATCACTGGCAAGCTCCGCGGCGGCCTGTTCGTTCTGAAGCACCGCGAGCCGTGCCGTTATGGCTCCCTGATCGGATGCAATGATGAAAGCCTTGGCATAACCGGCGAGCGAAGCACGGGCAGCTGCCCGCCTGTAGGCCAGAGCGCCATAAGCCCCGGCCGTAGCTTGGTATTCGTATGACGCCAGCACCGGAGCCCGTACGACATCCCCGGCATCAAAGGGCAGCTCCGGTGCCAGAAGGTAGGCCGCAGGTGCGGTGGGCACAACACCATCACCTGAGTACCATGAAGCGAACGCCGCTGTAAGCGCGGCAGAACGGCGCTCTGACTCCTCGCAGGCATCAGCCAGGACTCCTTCTGCCCAGCTCGCGGCGCCGCGCGGAACAGGTCCAAGGCTTCCTTCCGGATCACCGGCGCGCAGGGATTCAGGAAGGTCACTACAGGAATCGGTTATCGCCGAAGAGTTCAGGTACTCGCGCCAGTGCTGTTCACCGGCCGCGGCGCTGGCCGCGGCCCGTTGGGAAGCCTGTTCACAAGCCTCTGCCCACACGAGCCGCGAGGCGGCCTCTCCGGCTGCCAGCAGTACCATTCCGGCGTTTGTTGTCACTGTTTCAGTAATCCATCGATTGACAGGATTACTGTATCCTTCTGTGGACAGGGCAGAACCCTGAAGAGAATTCAGCGGATCGTCGATGTGGCCATACTCCAGATATCGCACCAGTCTCAGCGCAGTTTGCGGATCGCCGGTTCTGGTGCGGAAGGCCCACGCCAGAGCGAATCCCGAGTACTCGCCGGCATACCCTGCTGCCGTCGCGACTACATCCAGAATGCTTCTGCCCCGGGCTGAAGCCTCCGCACCAGCCCGCTCCGCATGACTGGCAAAGGCAGTGCTGTCACCAGACAGGGCCAGCGCGGCGAGATAGTGAGAAGCGGCGGCAGCGGCATACGGATCCGATCCCAACCCCAGGAACGCCTCTGCCACAACCAAGTCATCCGGGGCCTGGCTTCCAATGTATCCGTCCAGCCCATCGGCAAACCCGAGCCCGAGTGCCTCGCTTTGCCAGGTGAAGTACCCTGGGTCGACAGCGCCTATGGCCAGGAACTCCGCCAGCAACCGTTCTGCTACGCCTGAGGCCTGTCCCATAGTACGCCGCAAGCCATCACGGTATTCCAGCAATTCCGACAGGGACTCCAGCGCAACCGCATCGACACGGTTCCGGGCAAGACCGAGGCTCCACGGTTCAAGCGCGGAACCTGCCGCGGATTCAAGCAAGGCTTGCATTGCCGAGCCTGAGTCCTGCCCCTCGCTGGCATAGAAATCGTCGAGCCAGCTCGGTTCACCCCCGGGGCCCCGCAGACTCAGGGCCAGGAGATCAGCGCGGGCCGCACCCTCTGGAATGGCCGCAAGAACATCGAATACCAGGGTCTGCATCGAATACGCAATCCTTGCCACAGTGTTGCCGGCAGAAGCCGCGATCGTCCTGGTGCCTTCTATATCCAGAGCGGACCAGAGCTCAGTCAGCCGGGCCTCGAGCGCTGCGCCGGCAAGCAATGCTGGATCCCTTGAACTGGCGCTGGCATCCATGCAACGGAGCGAGTCCATGGCAACTCCAACCGAGCGGGAGCGGATACCGGAAGCGGCGAATCCAAACCGGTTTTCTACCTCAGCCGTAAGTGTAGCCTCAACCATAACCCAGTCAGGTTCCGCGCCGGGGTTCTGGAAGCCGGCCGCAACTGCTACGGGTTGAAGCATCAAGCCTATCCTCCGCGCTGCTTCGTCCTCCAGCGCACGAAGTTCCGCCACGGTCCAGAGCGGTTCAGACGCTGCCAGACACAGGGCCTGGAGAGCACTGGTTTCATCACCGGCAAGGCCTGCCAGTATCAAGGAGAAGTTTTCTATGCGCTCTTGTGAACCACTCAACACCGCCCGACACTCGGCACTGGAACCGGAAAGCGGCAGTCCCATATACAGACTCCTGGCGGCTGCGTGTTCCAGCAGCGCATCCTTCCAGCCAGACAACTCCCGGGCCATCCAGACTGGTGCTTCCGAGGCGGCCTCGTCGGCAGCGGAGAGCAGGCCGGCAAGCGCGACAGTCGTATCGACGTCTTCGGAAAAAAGTGCTGCAACTATTGCCCTGGAATCTGGCAAGGCTCCCTGCTCCCCGAGTGATAGATCGAGGGGCTCCAGTGCCTTGCCCAGCACATCAATCGCCGACCTGCGGCGTTCTTCATCCATGGCCATCGCCGATGAACCGTATCCAAGACAGGCCGCATACCGCCCCCGGGCATGTTCCAGGTCTTCAATTTCAGGGGAAACGTACAAAGCACCTACATCGATTCCATGTACGATGAAGTATCCCTTGCCCCTGACAAACGAGGCTGTCGCGGCGTCGCTTTTTGCAAGCGATTCAATACCGGCATTGAAGAAAGCTTCGTCGGCAGCGATATTGTCATGCAGGAAATCCGCAAGCCTGGCCAGCGCTGCGCGCGCTGTATCGGCAGCGACGTTTCCGGCAGGCCACCAGGCGGTAAGGCTATTGGCATCGTCTGAAACCGTCTGAGGCTGGACCGCGCCGGCAAGTATACCGGTGGCTTCGAGTTCCAGCTCCACCCTCGCAAGAAGACAGGCCCGGGCCGCAGCACGCTGATCCGCTGCAAGAGCATCCGGTAGTCTTCCTTCGAGGGTCATACCTCCGGTCCTGTCTGCATACCATTCGCCAGTACTGGCGGCACCGAGCAGCGCTATTCCATCCAGCCTTGATTCAAGAGCGGCAGCGGCTCGCGTCTTGGCGATCCCGGCGGTCAGCACCAGGAGTTCCTGGAAGGAACCCAGTACTTCGACACGCTCCTGCGCCGTTCCCGCGGCTTCAAGGAGCACCTGCAACTCTGAAAGCAAGGCCTGGATTGTTGCGTATTCTGCAGCCGATTCAGGGATTCCGTACGCATCCGCATCGAGGGGTGCATCGGAGGGATCATCCAGCTTGAGTATCCCGGCCCAGGCAGACTTGAGCAGGGCAAGGCTCGGCTCGCCTTCATTACCATTGACCGCTTCACGCAAGGCTTCTCCGGAACGTTCGACAGCCAGTGCATACCCGAGGGAGCGGGCCTTCTCCAGATACGTAGCCAGCAGTTCCGCTTCGCTCGGCGCACCTTCAGCCAGGGAGAGGCCACTCTGTTCGATGAGGTCGCGGTATCTGGTGCTTATTGCATCGCGGATGAAGCCTGAGTCACCTGCCAGCAGCACCCCCATCAGGATTGCATACTCGGCATTGACGCTCTCCAGCCGCGCGCCAGCAGCTTCCAGTGCCTGCTGCGCACATGACATGGCGTCCCTGGCACCAGCGATGGCCGTGCCGGCTTCTCTGAGTTGGTCCTGAGCCGCATCATGGAGCAGCAGCGCTTCATTCCATGCGATTGAGGTTGCTTCAAGGTTGCGGATGTTGTCGCCTGCCGTGGCCCGGCCCGCGCTGAGATCTACAGCATACTGCAGCACAGCCTGCGCCACTTCCACGCGACGCTGCCAGTAGCCTTCAAGCGCCTGTGCCCTGATGAGTTCTACCTGGTATTCATCGAGGCAGAAGTCCTCGGAAACGGCGCCAGCATCCAGAATTTCGCGCAGGCTGCCCGCACCGGTACCGAGCGCAAGGCCAAAGTCGGCGACCAGGCGGTCTCGGGACTCGCAGGCCTTGGCTGCATACTGGGTATACATCTGGAGGCAGGCTCCGGCCTGGGCCAGCCAGTCTTTCCGCTGCTGGCTGGCGTCGGATTTGGATGCCTCCGATGCAAGCCAGGGGCCGAGGGCCGGGTCGCTGAAAGCAGGAACCCCGTCGCCCAGGAGGGAGAGCCAGTAGCCGGCACCCTCGCGGGCTCCGGCGGCGGCGGCACCGGACGCCAGGTACACATCCACCCATGCGCTGGCCCGGTCTGAACTGGCCGTTATGCGCTCGAATGCGGCAAGTTCGAATTCCACCCTTGCATCCCTGATGTTCGTTTCCAGTGTCTCGCTTGCCCGGGAAAAGGCATCTTCCCCGCTCCTGAACAACAGGCCAGCCCGAGCCTCCCAGGCCTGACGCTCGCAGGTCAGGGTTTCAAAGGCTTTTGCCCAGGTCTCGTTGCCATCATCAAAGGCCTGTACCGCAGCGCGTTCCCACTCCAGGCGTCGTACCATGAAACGCTCTTCGGCCTGCTTCCATGCCGTTAAGCCCCGGTCAAACTGAAGCTTGAAAGCTGCAAGCCATTCCGAACCGGCAAGCTCGAACTCGCCACCATCTACGTAAGCGGCTTCTATCCGGGCATTAAGAACGGCAAGGCCTTCATCGCAGGCAACCGTTGCCTCGCTTGCCAGAGCGGCGGCTATGACACTGGCGGCTTCGCGTTCGCTCTTGTTCCTCAGGCTCCAGACATCGGTAGTCCTGCGCGCTACGAACAGGCGCTCCTCCCTGGCTACGAGCTTGTCCAGTTCGCGGGAGACTGTAGTTCCAGCTTGGGCGATGGCAGCCGCGATAAGAGGTTCGTACCGTCCGCGATCGGCCAGGGGGATGAAGGAGAGCAATTCCGGGCACAACGATTCAAGCCTGGCTTTATAGGAAACAAGAGCCAACCCCGTGGCGGTGGCCGTTTCAGAGTTCCATGCCGACTGGCTCTGCTCCAGCGGCAGCCCCTCGTCTGGCGTTAGATACCTCGGATTGTCTGCTTCATCATACGAAACAGACCCGTCGGGATCGAGTTCGTAGAGGTAGCGCTCATTGGCTGCCTGCGTCGCCGCTGCCACAACATACCGCAAGTCCGCGGCCTCCCTGCCGAAGAAGCGGTCGCGAAGCCAGACGGCAAATCGATCAGCGATGTCTTCCGCTGTCCATGCATCGAGTTGCAGCCTCGCGGCCGACAGGGATGCTGGATCCGCATACAGGCCGGCGGCATCACGCTCCCATAGGGCGACAGCGAACGCGACCCCGGTTCTGGCTTCCAGCAGCCATAGCTCCGGATCGGTGGTTCTATCGGCTTTCGCATAAGAATATTCGTAGCAGGCGCTATCGAATCCGCGGACAGGCAGGTCGGCTGAACCTGCGGGAAGCGCGAGGATAGCGGCGAAAATGAACAGGCTGATACACAGTGTCAAGCTTCTTCTCATGTCTGACTTCCTTTCCTGGATGGACATTCAGAGTGGACGCAACCGTGGAACAGGGCGGGGGCTATTGAGGCGAGAGCAGGTATGATTACGAGGGCCATTAAAAACGATGCGGCAGTGCCGGCGGCCGAAACAAACGCAAGCGAGCGCACCATTGAGCTACCTGAATCCGCAAGGAACAGGAATGGAAGCGCACCCGCCACGGTTGTACCACTCGTAGCGGCCAGTGCACCAAACCGCGCCCGCATGAGGCTATAGAGGTCATAAACGGTTGCCGGGCTACGTGCCCCCTGGTGGCGCCGTTCATCTACCGTCAGCACCGACGCATTGACCACCATGCCGGATACGGCGACAAAGGCGCATGCAACCGTCGCATCCATGGCCGCTCCCGAGGCTGCGAGCAGCAATGCAGGAACAGCAAGCGAAGGTGGCAGGGCGGAGAACACGGCGACTGGTGCGCCGAAAGACTCGGTGACGGCGGCGACAACCATGCAGGCAAAGGCCGCTGCCAGCAGGAATGACCAACCGGCTCCGCGAAGACGGCTGGCAGCCTCGATAGCCTCGCGGTCGAATTCAAATGTGTAACCCGGGGGTAATTCGATTCCAGAGACCGCTGCGAGTACCGCGGCCCGTACCGCCCGTGGATCGATCGGACCTGAGCGCATAGTCAGAGAAGCGACTCGTTGCCTGTCCCGCCGGTTTATGCGCGAGGCATCTGCACGTCGCTCAGCCTGAGTGAACGAAGCAACCTGCACACCGCCCTGCGAAGAAAGAACAAGCGTTGACAAGGCGTCGGATGATTCTGGAAACCCTGAGCGCTGTACGGTTACACGCACATCGGTCTCACCATCGTCGCCGAGCCGCTTGTACGCCACAGGGCCATGAATGCTGGTCCTCAAAGCCGTAGCCAGGCTGGAAAATCCAAGCGCCAGACTGGCCGCGCGATTGCGGTCTGGATGCAGGATCAGGTCCGGAGGACCGTCTTTATAATTCAGCACTGTCTCCACGATGAACGGCAACGCTGAAACAGCCTGTGCGGCCAGCGAGCACAGGTTCCGGCAGCTTGCATCATCATCCCCGGAGACAACGAGTTCCCAGGACCGCTCTCCTTTGGACGAGCCTGGTATCCACACAAATCCGCTGGACAGGGGAACACCGCGGAGCGCCGCGGCGATCTGGTCCCTGTCTGTTTTTGTGGCGTCGAATGAAACAGCCACCGACCCCGAACCACGCCGCGCGGTAGACTGTATGCTCTTCAGGCCAGCTCGTGCCAGGATCGCTTCCGCGTAATCCGCCAGGCGCAGGTCTACACTGGAAGCAGCCGATCCTGGTTCAAACTCCAGTTGCGCATACACGATGTTTTCTTCCTCTACCACCCTGGTTTCCAGAGGCATTGAAAGCACCGAAACAAACCCCGCAATGCTCAGGATTACAGCGGCAACAAGTGGGATACGGGGTTTTCTTCCGCAGAGCAGCGCATTCAGCGCCAGCAGTCTGTGCAGACGGCGCCTGCCTCGTTTGCGACGGGACACGCCCTGTACGCAGGCATCATTGTTACCCGGACTACCGCCGAGCATGAGTGGTGGCATGATGAGCACCGTGTACAGGAACGAGACTATGCATACGGCAGCAATGGCCGCGGCTACACGGGCAACACCCTCGGAGAGAAAGTCGAGGCCTGCGAGCGGTACCAGCACGACCAGGGTCGTGGCCGAGCCGGAAGCCAGCGACGGTGCGAGTTCACGCATGGCCCGGACACCACCACGTACGGAAGCAGCGTTGCCGAGGCGTTCTGCCGCGAGTATCGCAGCATCCACCGATACGCCAAGCCCGACAGCAAGACCGGCGAGTACATGCCGGTCGAGCCCGAATCCCAGGGCAGAAAGGAGAGCCGCGGAGACCACGAGTACCACCGGAACGGCCGCCATAGCGACGAAACGGACCCGGTTCCCACTCCGCAGGCTGCCTGAACCGACGAGCAGGGCAGTTGCCACGGCAACCGCCAGAGCGCCCTGGAATGTAGCCGAGATCGTTGATCCAAACGACCTGGCGACTTCTGCTCCAACATCCGAGAGCACCTCGAACCGAATACCATGAGCGGTGGCCAGAGACTCCACCTCGTATGCAATAGCCCGTGAAAGGGCAGGCAGGTTTGCCCCACCGCCAGGATTCACGGCGACCGTCATTGCTGGCTGGCCGTTTACCCGCGACAGGGTTTCCGGCTTCCTGTGTCCTTCAATAATGCTGCAGAACGAGCCCAGCGTAACTGGCTGGCCGGACGATGATGGTATCAATGCATTCCGCAACGTGCTTGCGCCGGAATAGCGGCCGTCGGCCACGACAACGATTTGCCTACCGTCAGACCGCAGGATGCCGGCAGGCATCAACGCATCGTTCATAGCCAGGAAACGTGCGACCTCCCCGGCATCCACGCCCAGCAGGGCCGCGGCCGACTGGTCCACCTCCACCATCACCTCGGGCAGGCCAGAGCCCGCAAGTTCAACCTCACCGGCTCCGGCGATTTTCTCCAGGGCAGGCTTTACTGTCCGCTCCAGCAGGCTCCCAAGCTCTGTAATCGAATGGCTTCCTGAATACACGGCCGCAACCCAGACAGGGCCTCGTCCTTCGCTCGTGGATCCAAGTTCTGGCCTCTGCACCGAAGAAGGCAGTGTCTGGTAGATCCGTTCAGCGGCATCCCTGACGGACTCGCAGGCACTCCCGCTATCAGTACCGGTTGAAAAATGCACGACGACTCTGGCCTTGCCGTATTCACTTGAACTCGAAACCCCGCACGCTCCCGGAGCGGAGGCCAGCGCGTCCTCCAGGGGGATCGCAAGCGAACGCTCGATTTCCCGGGCATCGACACCATAGTGCCGCAGGGTTACCGCGAATGCCGAACGGGCCTGGGTTTCCCGCGGGCCGTATTCCGCGCCAACCAGCAGCCCCGCCGCCCCCGCGACCGCGGCGAGCACGACACAGGCAGCCGCTACAGGACATCCATACCAGCCTCCGGTCCTCACGCGGGCTTCCTTGCCAAAGTAGCTGCCGCAAACGCTATCGGTGAGACGAACAGCGTAAGCGCCGTCGAAGCCGCGAGCCCGCCAAGCACGGCTATGGCCATTGACCGCTGGGAGGGTGCTGTAGCGGACAGACACATCGGCACAAGCGCGACCAGCGTGGTAAGCGTCGTTGCAAGCACCGGCCTCACCCGGTCTGAGGCTCCTGCATACGCGGCGACAACCGCGCCTGCCCCGGCCTGGCTCCGGATATCACGAGCCTCGTGCAGCAATATCGCGTTGTTCACCACAACGCCAAAAAGCACTACGAGCCCGAGTATCGAGCCTGAATCGAGCCCGGTGCCGGTAAGCAGGAGCGCCGGGCCCACGCCGGCCATGGCGAGCGGAATTGTCGCCATTACCAGCAAGGGCAAGCTGAAAGACTCGAACTGGGCTCCCAGGGTCAGGTACAGCAGCACGAGCACGAGGGCTACTGTTCCTGCCATGGCCCTGCCGTATACCCTGAACGCCGACTCGTTGGATCGAGCCGCGCCGGCAGACGTACCCAGGGCCAGCGCCACGGCTCTGGAGAGTTCCTTTGCTCTGCCCGGCACAGCCTCGGGCTGCAGGTACACGACATCGGCCCTGTCCAGCCGTGCCCAGGCGGCAGCATCTTCTGTTCGCTCGAAGGTGGCGATGGTGGATGACGGTACAGCGCGTTCCGCCGCGACTGAAACAGGAACGCTGGCAATTTCTCGCATCGATGCTGAAGCGTCCACTCCATGCGGCGTCCCGGCAAACACTCTGATATCCGAGTTTATTCCGCCACGCTGCAACCCGGTCGCCTTCACGCCCTGCGTAGCCGCGCGGACAGCTTTGGCGGCATCTGTCAGCGTAATGCCCAGCGTGGCGGAGGCTGCGCGTCGGGGCAGCATGACAATGCGCGGCTTGGTGCCCATGGGTGACCGCCCCATGG
>JAIFMD010000021.1 GCA_020048755.1 Spirochaetota bacterium | reverse complement strand
CCCCCGCGTATGCCGGCGATGCTTGTGGCAATTTCCCTGGACCGTGCCCGGGACAGTTCCGCCAGGTTGCGGATCTCGTCTGCTACAACGGCGAACCCGGCGCCGGCGTCACCAGCATGAGCCGCTTCGATCGCGGCATTCATGGCCAGCAGGTTAGTCTGCGCCGCTATGGACTGGATGACCTTGTTGGCATCGATGAGCCCCTGCGAACGTACCGAGATATCCTTGACCAGTTCCGAGACTCCGCCGAGCTTGCCCTTGCCGGTGTCAGAAGCCGCGACGAGCCGTTGCATATAATCACCGAACGATTCGACGTTCCTGGCTATCGACCCTATCGCTCCGACCATTTCTTCTATTGAAGCGGATGACTCGGCCACCGCGTTCTTCTGCCGCTCTATCATGGTGTCGAGTGACTCGATGTTGCGCGTTATCTGCTCCACCGACGACGAAACCTCGTCAACGCTGGCTGCCTGATTCCCGGTATGTACAATGACGCCATCTATGGCCTCGTCGATGCGGCGCACCGCGTTGTCGGCTGCGGCCATGCCGGAATCAAGCTCCGTTGAGCCTGCCTTGAGCTCCGAGACCGCGGACTTGGTGCCGCCGATGATGCCCGCCAGCTTCCCGGCAAAGGTATCAAAGGCACCGGCCAGTGCGCCTATCTCATCCTTCGATCTGATCCCCAGCCGCTTCGTCAGGTCACCCTCGCCCTCGGCGATGTCCTGAAGCATGGCACCAGCCTTGAGCGCCGGCCCCGAGACGGCCCTGGCCACCAGCAGCGTAACGATGAACTGGGCTATCAGCACCGCACCAAACGTCGCAAACAGCATGAACATCAATCCTGTCGATCCAGAGGCAGCCCGGACTGCGGACATGGGAGATTCAACCATCAATGACCAGGGCTTCCCCGTGTCCGATACCTGGATAGGGGTGTAGACACGCAGCAACTCCTTGCCGGAACCACTCGGCGCAACCTGCCTGGCCAACGGTTCTCCAGCGCGCACGGCTTTGGCTTCCTCGGCGCGGCTTGTATCGATACTGATCAGTGATCGCCCCAGCAGAGTGGGATCGGGAGTCTCAAGATAGACATAATCGTTGTCAAGCAAAGAATAATCAGAGCCGGTCTGAAAACTCAGATTGTTGACCAGGCGGGTTATCAATGAAGCCTCGATCTCGACCCCCACAACCCCGAGTGACTTGCCGTCAGAAACGATTGGAGCCACCACACTGAATACGAGGCCCGGAGTCAGGCCCGATTCCCCCTGGTACGGACCCACGATGGATGACGACAACGTAGTGTAGGCAGCCATGTAGCGTTTTTCCGACCTGATGGTATCGGGCAACGCCACGAGTTCCCTCCCGGTTGTTCCCTTGTTGAATGCGATGCAGAATGATCCGCTCTCGTTGCCATAGCGGGTTCCAGCGTAGGACGCATCCAGACCGTCTATCGCTCCGGGACCCCAGGCAGTCCATACCGATACAAAATCGGAATTGCTGTCGGCAATGGAATTGAGCATGCCCAGATACGACGATCTGCGGCCACTTTCAGGAACAGCACTGATGTCCCTGAAGAGTGCAGCCATCGTTCCCACCGTAGCAAAAGGGCCTTCCAGAAGGGCTTCGATGCTGTAGGCGTAGCGCTCTGAGGTGGAGACAACCTGGTTCTCGGCCGCGGCTACGGCAGTGCGCACTGTCGTCAGCACCGCGATAGCCCCGGCAGCGCTGAACAGAAGAGCCGAGATACCCAGTACAGGTACGAGGATCTTTGTTCGAATCGTCATAGCTACCCCTTTTCAGAACATCGAGATGTATCGAGCACCCACCATATTTGCGATATTGAAGGTAATGGTGTATTGTATTTTGCGATGAACGACAAGCATCTTGCCAAACCTCAATTGTCACACTTCAGACCAGGGTTGATCAGTATGCCCCTGATCGTGCTGATGTTCGTCGTTTTTTCCACCGGGGCCGAGGAGAGGATCATCAGGGTCGGTGGCGACCGCGCCCATCCACCCTTCGAGTTCCTGAACGAAGCCGGCCAGCCTGCGGGTTTCAACATCGAGCTGGCGCGGGCCGTTGCCAAAACCATGGGGGTTACCCTGCAGATTGAACTATCAAGCTGGACTGAAGCCCGTGCCCGGCTGCAGTATGGCATCGTCGATGTGCTGGCCGGCATGTATGAAAGCCCTTCCAGACACGACATGATAGATTTCTCACAACCATTTTACAACACCGACTATATCCTGTTCGTCCGCAAAGGATCGGGTATCGATGGCATTGAAGCCATCCGCTCGCTGCGGATCGCCACGCAGGAGGGCGATCCCGGCCACGAGTTCCTCGTAGCCGAGGGACTGGGCTCCAATATGCTCGTCCTGGGAGAACGGCTGGAACTATTCCAGGCACTGATTGACGGCAAGGTTGACTGCGCCGTGTTCTCCGCTCCTGCTGGCCGGATCGCCATCGATGATGCCGCCTTTTCATCCCTGGAAGCGATAGCCACCCCCTTGTTCAACGCCGGGTATTGCATGGCTGTCCGCAAGGGTGAAACGGCACTGCTCGCCTCGCTCGATGAGGGACTCTCTAGACTGAAGGCCAATGGCGAATATGACAGGCTATACAGGCGCTGGTTTGGCGAATCAGAAACGCTGCATGAGAATGCAGCCCCGGGTGTGTTCGCAGCCATCGCGGTATCGTTGCTGACGCTGTCCGCAGTGGTGCTGACCCGGCTGAGAACTGCGAAGCGACCGGCACCGCGTACCGCGGACGAACTGTCAGCGGTTGTCAGACTCCGTGCGGAACTTGATGCCCGGCTGCAGGATGCCCTGAGCCTTCCGGACGTGCCGCTGGAAGAAGAACCGGCCATGGTACCGGTCAAAGCCAGTGTCATCGTTGCCGAGGATGAAGCAATAAACAGGATCTACCTCAAACGGGTCCTTGAAAAGGCCGGCTATGAGGTTCGGGCCACTGCGGACGGTCAGGCAGCGCTCGAGGCCGCATCCGAAGGAACCTGGGATTTCATCCTTATGGATGTCAGCATGCCCAGGATGGACGGCCTCGAGGCAACGCGCAGGATCCGCGCACTGGAAGTGGAGCGGAACGCTCCGCACATCCCCATCATAGCCTTGACCGCCCATGCCTACGCCGAGGACAGGACCGCCTGTGCCCAGGCCGGCATGGATGGCTTCCTGCCCAAACCGTTTACCGAGCCGGCCCTCTGGGCGGAAGTCTCCAGAATTGCTGAAAGCCGGCTGCAGGAAAACCCGCCAGGGCGTTGACCCAGGCCAGGGGAATCTGCAAGACTCCAGCCATGGCTCCCAATTCTACCGTATACAAGGCCGTCCTCGATGTGGCCGACCTCGACCGCAACTACTACGCATCCCATGCCCTCGCCCTCGCGTGCCACCCCTCCGAAACCGAGACGCGCATGATGCTCGCGCTCGCCACGTTTGCGCTCAACGCGCACGAGCGCCTTGCCTTCAGCCGTGGCCTTGCGGAAACAGAGGAGCCCGACCTCTGGCAGAAAGACCTCACCGGAGACCTGGAGCTGTGGCTGGAACTGGGCCACCCCGACGAGCGGCGCCTTGCCCGTGCCTGCGGCCGCTCCAGAGCCGTGCGCGTCTACACCTACTCCGCGTCACCGGAACTCTGGTGGGAACCTGCCTCCAGAAGCCTGTCGCGTTTCAGGAACCTCACCGTACAGGCCTTCGACCCCGCCGAGGCCAAGGCCCTCTCCGGCCTCGTCCAGCGCAGCATGAACCTCTCGGCCACCATCCAGGACGGCGAACTGTGGCTCCGTGACGACCGCGGCAACGAGGCGCACCTGACGCTGCGGAGCCTTACCGGCGACGCGTCATAGCCTGAAGAGCCCCTCCAGGTACTCCCTGGCAGCCATTTGCTCTTCGAAACTGTTTTCAAGCTCCAGTGAAGCCCAGTCTCGGGGCATCCGGTGTCTGTAGGCAGCCAGATACGAAAGGTCGTCGAGTACCGCGTATTCGTGGTGGTCCCACATGCCGGCCCAGTGGTTGGGTACACCTACCCGGATGGCCGACATGTGGCAGCAGCCCACCCTGTAGCGGTCCAGCTGCCGCTCGAACGTCTCCACGTACTCCGTGAGGCCGTGGAGACGCGCATTCTCAAGATGAGAAAAATCCGGGCACAGGCCACCCGGAGCCTGTCCGTTGCCGGCTTCAAGTTCTTCATCCTCCGGAGGTCTTTCTACATTCTCTATGAATATCCTGGAAGCAAACTCCTGCGGCAGCGGCCCAAACGGATGCGAACTAGCGCGCGGATGGATGTTGAATGCTGCGGTACCAAAACTATTGGACAGATACTCCAGTTCATCGGGCCCGCAGTCTGCCCGCAGGTGCACGTGCGGTACCCCGAGTCCTGGTATCGTTTCCAGCTCGCGGTACAGCGACCACCGTTCATCAGCCTGCAGGCAAGTAGGGAACAAGGCTATCAAACGGACATCAGAACACCTCAAGGCTGCCAGAAAAGCTGGAATCCTCTCTTTTTTAGTGCTTGTGAGACCGGGCAATACAATCATGACGCCATGATGGTCCGTAGCAGCATCAGGGTCAAGCTCTATAAAAATGACTAGCGTTACACCCTACTGTTCGATAGAATCATCCCATGATCATAGATGAAGTCTCGCATATACGGCTCCTCAATGCCCTCATGGAGGCAGCCCTCGATACCCACGACATCCAGAACATGGTCCAGACACTCGCTGACCGCATGTCCGACATCATCGAGGCAGATGGGTGCTATATAACGTTCTGGGACTCCGAGCGCAGCATGACCATCCCTGCGGCGGCATATGGCCCGCACCGGTCTACATATAACAAGTTCATAACGATACCGGGCGAACAGACCTTTACCGCATCCATAGCCGGAGCAAAACACACACTCGTAGTAGAGGACGCCTTCAAAACTGAATATATCAGTCCCCGGATAGCAGCAAATTTCCCGGCCAAATCACTCCTGGGCCTCCCCATGATATCGGACGGCAAGATACTGGGGGCCATCATCATCAGCTACAACACACCACACCATTTCAGCAGTACTGAAATATCGAGAAGCGAGCAAGCCGCACGCCATGTCTCGTTTGCTGTCGCCAAGCTACTGCTGCTCGAGGACGAAAAGCACCGGACAGAAGAGCTTGTTGCCCTCAACAGGATCGGCATAGCCATCAATTCTGGCCGCGAAATTGACGGAGTCATTGCAACAATATTCGAGCAATGCATGAAAATCATAGAGCTCGATGTATTCTACCTGGCCCTCTACGACCCGGAAAAAGATGAACTGCGGTTTCCGCTTTTCTACGATGGCGGCGAGCACATAACGATGGCAGCCCGGAACTTGGCCACAAAACCCGGGCTGAGCGGGCATATCATTAAAACCAGAAAGCCACTGAGCCTGCCCGATGCCTCGACTCCGGAGGTGCAGCATTCATTTGGAGTGGTACGTGCCGGGGGCATACCATCAAGGGCCTATATCGGGGTTCCCCTCATCTATGGCAACAAGGTACTGGGTGTGATGTCAGTTCAGAGCAGGGAATCCAATGCCTATACCGAGCATCAGCTCCAGCTGATGGAAACCATAGCAGCCCAGTCAGCGGTGGCCATCGAGAACGCCCGCCTCAATGGAGAACTGCAGCATCTGTCCATTACTGACGGATTGACCGGTGCCATAATATTCAGACATCTGATGGAACTCGGCCCCCTCGAGTTTGCCAAGGCGGCCCGACACGGCCGGCCTCTGTCGCTCCTGTTTCTGGATATCGACAACTTCAGCGACTTCAATTCCCGTTTTGGACACGCAACCGGCAACGAAGTGCTCAAAGCGGTTGTCGACCGGGCAAAGTCCTGCGTACGGGAAATAGATCTGTTTGCCAGATACGGTGGTGAAGAATTTGTAATAGTTCTGCCTGATACGCCACCGGATGAAGCCGCCATCATTGCAGAACGTGTCAGGACAGGCGTTGAATCCCTCCGCGTGCCATCCCCTGTCCAGTCAGACGGCCTCAACGTGACGATCAGCGTCGGCGTTGCATCCATCAGCCCCGACACGGTCAGTTTCCAAAAGCTCGTTGATGCCGCCAACACCGCCGAGCGCACGGCCAAGGAACAAGGCCGCAACCGGGTAGAAATTGCAGTATAGCCAATATCCAACACCAAATGGAGAACCAGCATGAGCACCAAAAAACTCGCACCCAACATACTTCAGTTCCCCGGAAATCCATTGGTCACTACGGAATTTCCAGACGATGACGATGAAGACTCGCTTGAAGACGCTATCGACGAAAGTGATCTGTCCATCGATATTGACGAAGTGGAAGCCTTCATCTGCGATGCCCTGTACCGCAAACAGCCAGCTAGAAGCGGATTCGACCGCATCATAGAGGGCCTTGGCGAATATCGCTTCGCACAAGCTTCCATAGAGCGGCTCATCCGCATGGGCTATGACTTCGCAGACGAAATCTCATCGACATACCGCCGCGCTGACGAAATCCCCGCGTATGCCGAACTCCGATCAGAGCTGGTGGACATATATGCCGGCTTCCTTGTCTGGATGCGCAAGCTCGAAACCCACCTCAAACGGCCAAAGGACATCCAGACGGCTGCCTTTGCCGAGCTCTCGGAACTGGTATCCGGTGTCTGTGCCACCTTGCCGATCATCAACGATCTGGTCACCGGCGAATATGACGCCGAGAGCAAAAAAGAACTCAATGCGTTTAAAAAAAGTCTTCCGAATTTAAAGACCCAGATAACCGGCCTGATGGAAGCGGTGGAGCGTCATGTAAAAAGACCTCAGGCGGCAAAAGCAAGGCGTGCGACTACCAGAAAGGCTATTTTAAAACGACCCGCAGCGCTCAAACGGTACGTGATCCATACCAGCATTACAGGCATCGAGCCAGAGATTTCCCGCTGGCTTGTAGTACCAGGCAACCGCACCCTGGGAGAGCTGCACACCATCATTCAGCATGCGTTTGGCTGGTCAGACAATCACCTGCACCTGTTCAGACTGCGCGGAGAAAACTACGGCGAGCCATCATCTGAAGATATTGAAACCATCCTGGACGAGAAGAATTTCCGGCTTGACGAGCTCAGGCTCCGGGGCAGAAGCCGGATTGAATACATGTACGACTTCGGCGACGAATGGCTGCTCGAACTGCTCATCAAGACCAGCCTGCCGGTCCGCGCAGGAGAGCCTGACATCCCCATCTGCATGGACAGCTCCCGTGCCAGTCCACCTGAAGACTGCGGCGGCATCTATGGCTACGAAGACGCGCTGGCGGTGCTAAAAAAGAAGAAGCGCGACCTTGACGAAGACGACAAGGATTTCCTGACCTGGCTCGGCACCTGGGACCCCGAACAATGCGATCTGGACGCCATCAACAATGCCATCAGCACAGACTGATATAACACCAGCACACCATCCAGTGGGGCAAAGCACAACCCGCGGGAAACAACAATGAACCACCCCAAGACAAATGAATGGGACACCAGGATGAGCGAGCTCTTTGACCGCGTCGACCGCTCGCTTGAAGATCGCTACCAGGGACGCTGGAAGCTCAGACGGAACCGTCCGGTCCGCGGCACGACCGCCAACCCCGAGATGGACGGCCTCTTCAATGTTGGCGTTTTTTTTACCCCCGGATTCGGTAGCCGCCTCGGCCGCGGATACCTCGTGGAAATCGTCATAGCGACCGAGGAACACGTACCGCCCGACGAACGAAAAGCCATCGAAGACCAGGTCCGCACCATGGTGGCGGCCTTCCTTCCAGACGCTTTCCCCGGCAGGGATCTTCGCATAGAGCGGGATGGCACCATGCTCAAGATTCATGGAGATATGGGGCTGGGCAAGCTCTAGCTTTTTAATTCTTTTTAAACCAAGAATTCCTGTATCGTTCAAAAACGGTGCTGCTAAAGATTTTCGACGGTCTCGCTGGGCAACCCCGTTGCCTGGACAATTATTTCAGTGGATACACCGAGTGATTTGAACTTCCTGGCATCTTCAAGCCTGGCCAATTCCTTGCCTTTTTCAAGTCCATCCTGCTCGGCAGAGTTCAGCCTGCTGATTACATCCTGCTGGAATTTCTCACGGGCCATAGCCAGGTGCCGCATGCTTTCATCCTGGGTACAGTGCTGGAATTCCTCGTAAGCCCTGGATATCATCAGCTAATACTTGAAATCCCAGAATGCCGTGTGTATAATACACACATGAAGAGTGCTGAAATAATCAGAATTCTTAAACATGATGGCTGGTATGTCTGCAACATACGAGGAAGCCATCATCAGTTCAAGCACCCTTCAAAAAGTGGCAAGGTAACCGTTCCACACCCGAAGTCTGATATGCCAGCCGGAACGGCCAGGAGCATTTTCAAGCAAGCGGGCATACCATGGGAGCAGTGATATGAAATACCCCATTTTTCTGGAGAAAGATCCCACGAGTGATTACGGAGTAACCGTACCCGATCT
>JAIFMD010000073.1 GCA_020048755.1 Spirochaetota bacterium | reverse complement strand
ACCATGCTGATACCCGCCATGGTCGATGACGGCTATGACGCGGACTTCTCAGCCGCTGTAACCGCCGCTTCGTCAATAATCGGGCCTACCATACCGCCGTCCAACATGATGGTCATCTACGGTTCGCTGATGAACGTGTCGATAGCCGGCCTCTTTGCCGCGGGCTTCCTCCCGGGCCTGACGCTTGCCGCGCTACTCATGCTGATGACGGCGTACCTGTCGTACAAGCGTGGCTATCCCAAGGGTCTCAAGTCCAACTTCAAGGAGAAGCTGGTAGGTTTCAAGAACGCGATCATTCCGCTCCTGATGCCCGTCATAATCCTGGGCGGTATCCTGACCGGTGTCTTCACGCCGACCGAAGCCGCGGCCATCGCCGTACTGTATGCCCTGGTCATCGGCTTCTTCGTGCTCAAGACGCTGAACCTGAAGGACATCGCTCCCATGCTCATCAAGACGGCCAGGATCACCGGCGTGGTGTCAGGTTCCGCAGGCCATAGCGTCTTTCCTCCTGGCAACGACCAACAGTCCCAAGCTGATACTGCTGATGATCCTCATCCTGATGCTCATCGTGGGAATGTTCATGGACATTGCCGCCGCGCTGATCATACTGGGGCCGATACTGCATCCGATAGCGGTTGGCATCGGCATGGATCCGATCCACTTCGGCATGGTGATGGTGCTGTCACTCAACATCGCGCTGATGACGCCGCCCGTGGGTGCCTGCCTCTTCGTGGCCTGTTCCATTTCCAAGATTTCCCTGGCCCAGCTGTCAAAAGCGATCTGGCCGTACATCATCATGGAAGTGCTCTGCCTGTTCCTGATCGCGTACATACCGGAAATTTCTCTGTTCTTCCCGAGGCTGCTGGGATTCTGACCGGGCAATAGTATTTTTTGTGCTGACTACGAGGGGCCACCGCAAAGTGGCCCCTTTTTTCATGTTCGGTTGTATGAGGCGAGCGAATGGATGAGGGCATGAGCTGCGAGTTGCGGTCTCAGGCCGCCTTCATCCTCAGGCGTTGCGCCAGGAAGCTGGCCGCTACGACGATGATGGCGCCGGCAAGCTGGTTGGGGGCGAAGGATTCGCCCAGTACCAGCACGCCCAGCAGCACGCCTATGGGAACCTCGGAGTAGGCGAGCGCACCGTACTGGAAAATCGGCAGCCGTTTCATGGCAAAGAAGAAGCAGAAAAAACCGGCCATGCCCACTGCGGCACCGTACGCCGCGCCGATGGCGATGTCCGGTACAGTTGCCGAGCCCAGTTCCGCGATCAGGAACGGCAGGTAGATGACTGCCCCTACTGCGTTCTGGAAATAGATGGCATCCGTCTCCCCGACTGTCGCCAGGGCTTTCTTGAACATGATCACGGTTACGGCAAAACCGGCAGACGCCGCCAGCATGAGGAGGCTGCCGTAGAGGTCACGGTCCGAGAGGCCCAGCCCCCGGTGCAGGTTCATGATGACCACCCCAGCGAAAGACAGCGCGACCAGGCTGACCCGGGCAGCGCCCGGCGCTTGTCTCGAGCGGATGCCGTCGAAGATCAGGGCGAAGATTGGCCAGAGGTAGAGGAGTACCACGGCGTTGCCTACCGAGGTCATCTTGTAGGCCATGACGAAGAGCAGCATCCTGACCGCGTTGATGGCGGACGCTATCCAGAGCCCTTTGCGCTGCCCCGGTATTCCCAGCGCCCGGCCGCCACGCAGCATAGACGGCAGCGTCAGGAGTACGGGTATCCCCATCCTGAAACCGGTCATGGCCAGGCTCGAGAAGCCTGTGCTTTTTATGTACAGCCCGCAGGAACAGGTTTCATCGTGGGAAGCCTCGGTTGACGGGTGATCGGCTACTATCCCATTGCTGAAGGCGCAGCATCAACCCCTGACCTGGTTCTTTGATTCTTTTATAATGGTTGGTGGTGATATGCGGAGCATATATCTGAGTCACAAGGATTTTTATGGGTGTAAAGAAATGATAGGGTAATATAAAAAATGCGCATGATCTTCTACACCACGTCCACGGTTATGCCCAGATCGCGCAGGGCTGCGATGGTATCTGCCGGGGCACCGTCATCGGTGATGATGCGCTCGAAGTCCTGCACTTCAGCAAAGAAGCCCCTTTGGACCTTACCGAATTTGGTTGAATCGACGAGTAGTATCCTCTGCTGCGCCGACTGTATGGCTGTCCGCTTGAGCTCACTCTCGAAATCATCAGAACAGGTAACTCCAAGTTTCAGGTTGATTCCGCTCGCCGAAATGAAGGCTTTGTTTGACCTGCTGTTCCGTAGCAGTTTGATGGCTTCCCTGCTTTCAAACATCATGGAGCTGCTGTGGTAGAGGCCCCCGGTAAGCATGATCCGCGAGTTGTCCTTCTGCAGCAGGCACAAGAGTATGTTGAGGCTGAAGCAGAAAACAGAAAGTTTCATGCTCGCGGGAATGCTGTTGACGAAGTACTCCATGGTAGAACCTGCGTCGATTATGATGCTGTCGCCAGGTTGCAGCAGTCCAAGCGCAGCCATTGCTATCCGTGATTTCTGTTCCGCGCGCTCTGTTTTTGCTGTTATCAGTGAATACTGGTTTCCTGAAACCGGTTTCTGGTTGCCTGTATGGAACAGCACGCCACGAACCAGCAGGAATCCTTCAGCTTCCGGTATCCCTTCAAGGTCCCGCCTGATGGTCATGGTCGTGACATCCAGCTTTTCTGCCAGGTCCTTGATTGCGGCTGATCCCTTTATCATGACGCTGGATTTGATCTCCTCGATCCTGCGTTGCTTGCTCGTCATGGCCAGACTCCTTCTCCCCAGGTTAGTACGATGCCCCTTGGCCGTACCATGCATGCTTTATGAAAAATCACGATAAAAAAAACTTGACAACATAAAAAGACAATGTTAGAACAGTAACATATAAATGTGAATATCATTACAATTTTAACATTTACTCTACAATTGTAACATTATAGGAGGAA
This sequence comes from Spirochaetota bacterium, assembly GCA_020048755.1. Classification (GTDB taxonomy): domain Bacteria; phylum Spirochaetota; class Spirochaetia; order Treponematales; family UBA12059; genus SZUA-370. The sequence goes on along the minus strand of JAIFMD010000073.1, from coordinate 7,367 downwards.
GAAGTGAATAAAGGAAAGCGTGAATTCAAGAAAGCAATTGTCGATGGTGGCAAATACATGCTCGATCAGGGATTGACGGTTGGAACCTGGGGCAACCTGAGCATCAGGGATCCTGAAACCGGATTGATTTACATCAAACCCAGCGGCATGCCGTATCCTGACATCACCGAGGACGATGTTGTCGTCATGAACAGCGAGTTCAAGGTGGTAGAAGGCCACCGCAAACCGTCGATCGAGTACAACTTTCATATAGCCATCATGAATGCCCGCAAGGACGTCAATGCGGTCCTTCATACCCACCCCATCTATTCCAGCGTCTTTGGTGTCCTGCGGGAGGACATTCCCGGCATCAGCGAGGACTTCGTCCAGATCGTCGGTGACAAAATAATCAACTGCGAGTATTCGCTGCCAGGGACTCCTGAACTTGCGGTCAATGTCGTGAAGGCGCTCGGGCAGAACAACGCGGTGCTTATTCCAAACCATGGCACGGTATGCGTCGGCGGCGATTTCGCCGCTGCCGTCAAGATCATCTTCGTTGTGGAAAAGTCCGCCCACATCTACATCCTGGCCCGTTCGATAGGCAAACCCTGCCTCATCGACCCCGCCGACATCAAGGCGATGCAGGATTTTGCAAAGAACTTCTACGGGCAGGGCAAGTAGGTTTTTTCACCGCCGCAAGCGGATTGAGAAATAGTCGTATCACTATTCAGGGGGTGTCATGATGAAGAAGGTTCTTGCAGGACTGGTTCTGGCCGCCGGTATTTTTGGTCTCACACAGGGAGCGTTTGCTCAGGCCGCAAAGGGAAAGTACGAGATAGCGACGGTCGTCAAGATCACCGGTATCCCATGGTTCAACCGTCTTGAGGTAGGCGTCAAAAAGGCCGGTGTGGATCTTGGAATCAACACCTACCAGCTTGGGCCGTCCGATGCTGATCCAGCCCAGCAGGTGAAGATGGTTGAAGACCTCATCAACAAGGGTGTGAGCGCAATCTGCATTACTCCAAACGATGCGAAGGCTCTCGAACCCGCCTTTGCCAAGGCGAAAGCCAAGGGCATCATCGTCATAACCCACGAGTCTCCCGATCAGAGGGGCAAGGACTATGACATCGAGATGATAGACAACGTCAAGTTCGCCCGCCATTTCTGGGATGAACTTGTAAAAAGCATGGGAACCTCGGGCAAGTATGCCATTTTCGTCGGTGGACTGACCGTGCCGCTCCATAATCTCTGGGCTGACGAGGGACTCAAGTATGCCAAGGAGAAGTATCCCAACCTGAAGCTCGTTTCCGACAGGATTCCCTGCGGTGAGGATCAGGAACTCTCAAAGCAGACGATGCTTGAACTGCTGAAGACCTACCCCGACATCAAGGGCGTGATAGGTTTTGGTAGTCTTGGTCCTCTCGGCGCTGCCCAGGCGATAAAAGAAAAGGGCAAGGTTGCCCAGGTTTCCATAGTCGGCACGGTGCTTCCTGCACCAGCGGCCAAATACCTGAGTGACGGTTCTCTGCGGAGCGGTATCCTCTGGGATCCCAAAGATGCCGGCTATGCCATGACCTGGGTTGCCAAGCAGTTGCTCGATGGCAAGAAGATCACCAACGGTATGGAAATCCCCGGACTCGGCAAAGTGACTGTCGAAGGCGACGTCATCAAGGTGGATGCCTGGATCGACATAACCAAGGCAAACGCTTCCAGCTTCGGATTCTGAGAATATATTCCAGTTCATGATGTCCGCGGGCCGGCTTGAAGAGCAGGCTCGCGGACAGCATGGAAACCGCATCGTTGTAGTACAGCTCCTGGTCAGGATGGGTTATAGAATGGTTGACGATTTTCTTGTCATGGAAAAAATCAGCAAACAGTATGCGGGCGTGAAGGCTCTCGATGCGGTGGATTTTTCAATCGCTGCCGGAGAGATACACTGCCTTGCCGGAACCAATGGTTCCGGCAAGTCTACCTTGATCAAGATCATATCAGGTGTCGAACAGCCGGATGCTGGCGGCGCTGTTTCAATAGAAGGTGCACGGAAGAGCGGGTACAGTGCGATAGATTCAATCGGTTACGGCATCGAGGTAATCTACCAGGATCTTTCACTTTTTCATAATCTCACCGTAGCTGAAAATATTGCGCTGAGTTCCATGATTTCTTCCAGGCGCAAGTTTTTTGCTCCAGGAGAATATACCAGGATCGCCGCTGATGCCATGAACCTCATAGGAATCGATCTGCCCCTCGATGCCAATGTCGGGCGACTCTCGGTTTCCGAACAGCAACTCGTGGCCATCTGCAGGGCACTTACCGGTGAGCTGAAACTTCTCATCATGGACGAGCCGACCACCGCCCTGACTAAAAAGGAAGTGGACAGGCTCCTGGGTGTGGTGCTGGATCTGAAAGGACGTGGAATATCCACGCTGTTCGTGAGTCACAAGCTGCAGGAAGTCATGCAGGTAGCGGACAGGGTGACGATACTCCGGGATGGCCAGAAGATTGGTTGCCATCCGGCTGCTGAACTGGATTCCAGGAAAATTGAATACATGATGACCGGTACCAATTTTGAATATTCCGGACGCGCTCCGGCAGTTTCAGATGCGGAGCCGCTCCTTGAGGTGGTAGCACTCTCCAAAAAGGGGAATTTCAAGGACATCACTTTTTCTGTACTGCCAGGCGAGATAGTCGGCATTACCGGCATGCTCGGCTCCGGCAGGACGGAACTTGCTCTGGCGCTGTTCGGGATGAACATGCCCGATTCCGGCAAGGCAAGCATGCGGGGCGTGCCATTGGATCTGAGGTCCGCGAGGAGTTCGATCCGCAGGGGCATAGCCTATGTTCCCGAGAACCGTTTGACCCAAGGGCTTGTCATGCCCCAGAGCGTAGAAAAAAATGCGCTTGTAACCGTCATAGAACGATTGCGGAGCAAGTCCGGATTTCTTGATCATCGACGGGCGGCCGCGCTCGTCAAGGAATTGGTGCGCAGGCTCAGGATCAAGGTGCCGTCCGTGTCGTCTCCGGTTGCAACGCTTTCTGGTGGAAACCAGCAGAAGGTCGTGCTTGCCAAATGGATAGCCACCAAGCCGGAGTTGCTCATTCTTGACGGTCCTACGGTGGGCATAGACATAGCGGCCAAAGGGGCCATCCACGAGTTCATCAAGGAACTCGCGGCAGAAGGACTCGGGGTGTTGCTGATATCTGACGAGGTTTCAGAAGTCGCGAACCTCTGCCATCGAGTGCTGGTCATGTCCCGCGGAAGGATTACCGCCGAGTTTCCCGCTGAAAGCACCCCGGAATCCGAGATACTCAAAAGCATAGAACTCACCGCGTGAATGGAGATTGCCTTGAGAAAGCTTGCCCGCTACACTGAAACGTACCTTGTCATCATCATTGCGTTTCTTTCAATACTCATCGCCGCCAAAAACCCGAGTTTCCTGACTCTGGAGAATATGTTTGACCTGCTCAAGAGCTATTCCTTTTTTGGGGTCATGTCGATCGGCGTACTGATGGTGCTCATTTCCGGCGGTATCGACATATCCTTCGCGGCGGTTGCCACTGTGGCGGAATACCTCGTGGCCCTGTTCATGATGCGCATCGGTGGCAATATATTCAGCGCCTTCGCCGTTGCAGCACTGGTAGGTTCAGTACTGGGATATATCAACGGCTTGCTCGTCAACAGATTCAGGATTCCACCCATCATTGCAACGATAGCTACCATGAACGCGTATTACGGCCTCCTCATTTTTGCCACGGGAGGCAAATGGATTTACGACTTGCCGATCTGGTTCAGCGATTTTGCCGAGATCCAGCTTTTTACCATCCATACCGCCAACGATTCAACGTACGGCCTTTCAATCATCACGATGATCTGGTTTGCTGTCATGGTGGCTGGAATCCTGATCCTCCGTTTTACCATGCTCGGCAGGAGCATCTATGCTATCGGTGGCGACAGGAAGTCCGCTCTCCGGGTTGGACTGAATGTCAGGCGAGCCGAAGAGTTTGTGTATTCCTTCATGGGCTTGCTGGCCGGCATAGCAGGTGTCATACAGGCACTGCTGGTCCAGACCGTAGCCCCGAATTCAATTGTTGGCAAGGAACTGAACATAATAGCAGCCGTTGTCCTGGGCGGTGCTAGCCTTACGGGTGGAAAGGGCAGCGTCTTTGGCGCATTCCTCGGGCTCGTGCTGCTTGCCATCGTCAAGAATGGCATGACGCTCATGGCCATACCGCCGGTATGGTACGAGTTTTTCGTGGGATGCGTGATCCTTCTCAGCGTCGGAATAACCTCGTACAAAGGCAAGCTCGAGAAACGACGCACAGCCACCATCCTGGTAAAAGCATAGGAGCCGTACCGATATGCCTGAACTCAACTCTGAAAAAAAGGCGCTGCTTGGAATTCTGGCCGGCGCGTTGCTCATACTCTCGCTGCTGAGTCCGGATTCATTCCTGACTGTCGGAACCTTCCAGGGCATGGCTTTTCAGTTGCCGGAACTCGGACTTCTGTCCATGGCTATGATGGTTGCCATGCTTACGGGTGGAATCAATCTTTCAATCATATCGACAGCCAATATTTCAGCGATCAGCGCCGCGCTGATACTGAGCCGTTTCGTCAATCCTGATGTACCCGCGTCGGGTGATGCAGGCTACCTGTTCCTTGCCCTGGTTGCTGCTGTCCTTGTTGCTGCTTTCGTTGGCCTGTTCAATGGATTCCTGATTGCGATCCTTGATATCCCACCCATACTTGCCACCCTGGGAAGCATGAAACTGTTGCAGGGACTGGCATTCATCGTCACGAAAGGCTATGTCATATCGGGCATGCCCGCGGGAATCGTCTACATAGGAAACGGGAGCCTGGCTGGAATACCGTTTCCACTGATCCTCCTGCTTGTATTTGCCGTGCTGCTGTCCATATACCTCAAGCACACGCCTGCTGGTTTTACTACCTTCCTCATGGGGTCGAACCCCATTGCCACCAGGTTTTCTGGCGTTTCGAACGAGAAGACCATCATCCTGACGTATCTCGTGTCCGGACTGTTCAGCGGTGCGGCCGGTATAGTCATGATGTCAAGATTCAATTCCGCGAAAGCGGGATATGGAGAGTCGTACCTGCTCGTTACCGTGCTTGCCTGTGTTCTGGGTGGCATAAAGAGCGAGGGCGGGTTTGGCGATGTTGCCGGCTTGATGCTGTCCCTGGTGATACTTCAGGTGCTTTCCAGCGGGCTCAATCTTTTGGGAATAAGCTCGTTCCTCACGCTCGCTCTCTGGGGCGCCATCATGATAGCGGTGATGCTGATGCAATTTTTCTTCAGCCGGAAACAGCGCATCGTCTGAGTATTCAATAGGGAGGATGCCTCATGGCCTTGAGCAGAACAGGTATGAACCGGTGTCATGTAGCGTTTGATTGTGGAAATTCCTCAATACGGGTCGTTGCGGGAATATTCGACGGTTCTTCCATCAGTACCCATGTTGTCCATCAGGTGCCCAATGAGACCATAGCCGTGAACGGACTGGAATATTGGGACATACTCTATATATTCAAGGAACTTCAGAAGGGTCTGAAGAAATCATTTCTGGAATTCGGGCGCATCGATTCCGTGGGCATAGCGACATGGGGCATTGATTTCGGCATTATTGGCAGGTCGGGTCAAATGCTCGGGAATCCACTCTGCTACCGGAACCAGCTCGGGCAGGAGATGCTTGGCAGGCTGACAGCCAGCCAGAAAGATGACCTTTTCAATGCCACGGGAATACCCGAACATCCGATGAATACCCTGTACCAGATTCTCGGCGTGCGCGAATTCCTGCCGGAACTCTTTGGCGCGGCTGAAACGATACTCCTCATTCCCGAATTGCTGGCCTGGCTTTTTACGGGCACAATGCGGGGCGAGTCGTCCATAGACAGCACGACCCAGATGATGGACATGCGCGACAAACGATGGTCTGCCAGGGTTATGAAAAGTTTTGATATCCAGCAGAACCTCTTTCCCGAGCCTATCGCCCATGGCGCATCGTACGGCATGCTGAGGGAAAGCATCGCAGCAGACCTGCGTATGCCGCCCTGCGAATTCCTGTGCGTACCATCGCACGATACCGCCTCTGCGGTAGTATCTGTTCCGACTGAGGAAGACGGTTTCCTGTTCATTTCTTCTGGCACCTGGTCCCTGATAGGCAGCGAAATGCGCCGACCCGTCATAGACGCCCGCGTTAGAAAATTCGGTTTTGCGAACGAGGGTGGTGCCTTTGATACCATAACGTTCCTCAAGAATTCCGCAGGCATGCATATACTGCAGAACATCAAGAACGAACTGGAAGAAGAGAGCGGTACGGTTGCCTGGGATGAACTGGTTGTGATGGCCGAACAGTACGACGGGGACGTACCCGTGTTCGATCCCAACGATCCGGTGTTCTACAATCCACCAAAAATGATTGACGCTATCAAGGGCTACGTTTCCAGGCACACCAGGCAACCAGGCTCGTTGTCCTCCCGGCAACTGGTGGCTTCAGCCTATACGTCGCTCGCGTGCAGTTACAGAAAAACCGTTGATGACATTGAAACCCTGACCGGCATCAAGCATGATGCAATCCATATCATTGGCGGCGGTTGCCGCAATGAGTACCTGAACCGCATGACTGCGGAACTTACCTGCAAAGAAGTCATAGCCGGCCCCGATGAGGCAACTTCAATCGGGAACCTTGGTGTGCAGATCATGGGGCGTGAGGGTAACCTGGACCTTGCTGGCATACGCCGCATCATAGCCAGTTCCCAGCGGATCAAGCGCTTCAATGCTGACGATGGTGGAAAGGTCGCTTGCAGGGACAAAAGCGTCTACGACGATTACCTGCGCTTGCTTTCCCCCATGTGAGGATTGATGCTACCCTTGTCTCTCATGCCCTCAATCCATACTATTAAAGTACTGGAGGAACGCCATGACCAAGACTGAAGGTACTTCAGCGCTGAAACCCGATGGACGCTATACCCTCTCCGGCTGGCGTTCCTGGCCATCAGATGAACGCTGGGAGCTGATAGACGGCATCGCCTACGGCATGAGCCCTGCGCCACGGGTTCCACACCAGGAAAAAGCCTATGATCTTGGCCGGAAACTAGGCAATTTCCTTGAAGGCAAACCCTGCAAACCCTACATGGCTCCCCTGGATGTCTTTCTTGAGGAAGCTGAACGGGACGATGGTGGAATCGTCGTGGAACCTGACGTTATGGTCGTTTGTGATCTCGGCAAAGTGTCAAACGACGGCATACACGGTGCACCGGATTTTGTGGCGGAGGTGCTGTCGGACAGCACCGCCTACAAGGACTTCGGCGTCAAGAAGGAGCTGTACGAGCGGGCCGGCGTGCGTGAATACTGGATAATCAATCCTGAAACGGGGGCTGT
>JAIFMD010000208.1 GCA_020048755.1 Spirochaetota bacterium | reverse complement strand
CTACTTCGATGTGGAAATCAAGAGCGGCAAGGCCGAAGACAAGGGCCTGGAAGCCGCGCTGGTCAAACTGCTGGCCGACTTCAAATTCGGCCCCGAGCGCATCGTTGTCTCGAGCTTCAATCCCTTCACAATCAAGCGATTCAAGGCTCTCTGTCCCACCGTGCCGACAGGCATCATCTACTGCGTCGACGACGACGTGCCCTGGTACCTGCGCCATGGCGAAGGGCGCTGGCTTGGCCACGCCGATTTCCTCAAGCCCAAGCATACGCAGGCGACCAAGGCCGGCCTGGCCTGGGGCAGGCTGACCGGCGGCAGACGACCCGGCAATCGCCGCCCGCGTGCTGACCATAGGCTGTGACGGCGTAATATCCAACAAGCCCCACCAACTGGGCCTCCCCGGCTACAACTGACCAGACGGCCTTATATAAGTTTTTAGCACAGAGCCACAGAGCCACAGAGCCACAGATGAAGACGAGTAATTAAGAGCAGGAAAATTTGCACAGAGACACAGAGAAGACGAGGGGAGTAAAGAGATCGGGAAGAAAAAGTATTGACTTCTTTTCTCCTCCCACTTCTCCTTCTTCCTCATCTTCTCTGTGTCTCTGTGCTAAATATCCCATCTTATATTTCCTTCCCCCTCATCCGCTCTAGGTACTTTGCGTACCGGGTGGATGGGTTGTATATTCTTGTGGCGGGTGGCTGGATTCGCCGTTGGGGAACCGGGCACCGCGGAAAGGATACCTCATGAGTGATTCCAGCAATGTAACGCCCCAGGCGACTGGCACGAATGTACAGAAAGCCCCGAAGTCCACGGGGGTACGCCAGAAGATTTTCAATGCGGTCGGATGGCTGGCCTTTGCGCTCCTCGCGCCGCCGGTGCTCACCATGTTCAAACTTCCGCAATTGCAGGAAATCATAACGACCAACATGGGAGCCTGGGGCTCGCCGATCGCGCTGGTCATCTACTTTTACGTAATCCTGTTCCTCAGGGTATTCTTTGGTTCGGACCAGCGCTACACGCCGGTGCTGCTCGGCTATGCGCTGAGCTTCCTGTATTTCTCCATCGCACTCGATATAGGCTTCATGCGCTGGCTCTACGACCTGGCCCACCGCGTACCGTTCCTGTCCTATGATGCCATGAATTTGGTAGCTGGCGTTGCGGTAATCTTCCTTTCCAATGCACTTTCTGGGGTCAGAAAGGCCAACTGGGCAGTAGATGTCATCGTGCTTGCACTCCTGCCTGCCGGTGCGCTCGTGGCTGCCGGAATATACCTCCCGGGACTGCTCGGCTTCTAGCAGTACGCGGCGCGGCGCACTATGCTTTGACTATGGCAGACGCAAGCGCACTTGCAGAGAAGGGAATCCGCCTCCTTGAAGTGGGACAGTATGAAGAGGCAGCCAGATCATTCCTGGCCGCCAGGCTGATAGACCCTGATTCTCCAGACCTCGCTTTCAACCTCGGTCTGACCCGGCTCCGTGATGGCCGTGCGCGCGATGCACGCAAGGCTTTCGAGGAAGCGCTGGCTTTGGGTGGTGAAAACGCCGACCTCCACTGCAATCTGGGCCTCGCCCTGTTTGAACTGGGCAAAGTCGAAGAAGCCAGGGCACACTACGAACGCGCCCTGGAACTCGAACCGGGCCACCCTGAAGCCAGCAACAACCTCGGCGTTGCATTATTCTCCACCGGCCACTTTGATGAGGCCCGCGAATACTTTTCCAGGGCGGCCCGGGCCAGGCCCGACTACTACGACGCCTGGTTCAACCTCCGTGACACCTGTGCGGAACTCGGGCTGGAAGCAGAGCAGATCGTGGCACAGATCGAACTGGACAGGCTGGAGGGCCATGCATGATGACTACGGGCCAGACCATAGCAGGAGCCTATATACTGACGGAGCGGCTTGGCAAGAGTCCCTTCGGCGAGACCTGGGCGGCCATCGCAGGAGAAGCCTGCACCCGGGCAACTCCCGGCACAGCTCTGGTGCTCAAAACACTGGCACTGGACGAAGCGCCGGACTGGAAATCGCTGGAGCGCATCGAGAACGAGGCAGCCGCCCTCAAGGCGATGAGCCACCCCGCCGTGCCCCGCTATGTGGACTCGTTCAGGCTCGACGAGACGGACGGGCATGCGTTTACGCTCGTCATGGAGCGCATGCCCGGCAGGAGCCTGGCTACCGAGGCGGAAAGCGGCCGCAGGTTCTCAGAAACAGAAATAGAATCGATGTTTGCTGAACTCCTGACCGTGCTCGCCTATCTCCACTCGCTCAGGCCTCCCATCATCCACCGCGACGTCAATCCAAAGAACGTGATGCTCAGGCCGGACGGATCCATCGCACTGGTGGATTTCTCCGGTGTCCAGGACGCGGTACGACTGGCCTACCGCGATACATCGACCATGATAGGCACCGCAGGCTACGCGCCGCTCGAGCAGGTATCGGGCAGGGCTACGGTGCGCTCGGACCTGTACGCCGCGGCCGCGACTGTTGCCTTTCTGGTAACAAGGAAGCATCCGTCCGACCTGCCGGTTGCAGGCATGCGCATCGACCCCGGTGCCCTCGTGGAACTGTCGCCGCGACTCGAACATGTGCTGCGATCGTATCTTGATCCCGACGAAAGCAAACGCACACTGGCCCCGCTCGAGGCAGCGGCCATATTGCGCGGCGCGGCTTCCCTGCCCGGCAATCGCATGGTAGCCGCACCTACGGCTGAAACCGGTGGCACGCAAACGTTCCTGGAAACGCTGGCGGAGCGCCTCGCCGGAAGCATCGAGTCCAGGATGCAGGACCAGAATGCTTCCAGCGACGAGGTACCTGAACCCACCTTCGGGGACGCCGCCGATGTACGGGAGAGTGGCAGAAGGCGGAGCCAGGCTCCCGTGACGCTGCCCAGCGACAGCCGGGTAATCCTTTCGTCGACCCCTGAACTATTAAGCCTTGCAATACCGCGGACGGGTTTCCACAGCCCCGGATTCTTGTTCTCCGGCGGCTTCGCCGTGTTCTGGCTGGGTTTCGTAGCCTTTTGGACGTTCTCCGCCCTGAAAATGGGAGCACCCATATTCTTTGCGATGTTCTCGCTGCCCTTCTGGGCTGTGGGCATTTTTATGGTCAGGGTACTGCTCAAGCCGGCCCTTACCGAGGTCACGGCAACCTTCACGCGAGAGGGCGGATTGGTGTTCGAGGAACGATTCCTTGGCAGATCGCGCATACGCTCATGGCAACTGACAGACCTCGGTACCTGCAGGATAGAAAATTCCCCGGTGTCGCAGAACGGCAGGCATGAGCGCGACATCGTGCTTGAAACGGGAGCCAGGACGATACGCTTCGGCAGGACCCTCGCTGAAAGAGAACGCCGGGTGGTAGCGGCCTCCATCAACAGCTGGATTGAGACAGCACGGACCTGAACCGTACCCAAGGCAACCGAGAATTATTAACTGATTTTTAACAATTCGCTTCCAGCTTTTTCTCCTGAGGTATATACTCTATTCCCCTCCCGGAATTCCGGGATGAATAATGTCAAGGAGGAATCAATGCAAAAGTCAACAAGGGCATTCTTCGCGGTCATAGTCGTGATCGCGGTAGTCTTCTCGATCGCCTCGTGCGCGCACCCATTCGACAAATTCGCCGAAACACCGCTCACGCTCACCTTTATCGAAACCACCGATATCCACGGCGCAATTTTCCCCTACGATTTCATCACGGGCAAGCCACTCGATACGTCCATGGCGCAGGTCGCCACGCTCGTAGCCCAGAAGCGCGCCAGTGGTGAAGTAATCCTCGTGGATGACGGCGACGTGCTTCAGGGCCAGCCGACTGTCTACTACTACAACTTCCAGAAGACCGACGTGCCGCACATCTGGGGCGAGGTGCTCAACTACCTCCAGTACGACGTTGCTACCATCGGCAACCATGATATAGAAGCTGGACATCCCGTCTACGACAAGCTGATCAAGGAAGTCAAGGCTCCGATGATCTGCGCCAACGTCGTCAAGGAAGGCACGAACGAGCCCTACTTCCCGCCGTACGCCATCATCACCCGCCAGGGCGTCAAGATCGCGGTGCTCGGCCTGACCGAGCCCAAGATCACCGAGCAGCTGCCCAAGGCCTTCTGGGAAGGCATGGAAGTCCTCGACATGGTCGAGACTGCCAGGCGCTGGATTCCGATCATCCAGGAAACAGAGAAGCCGGACATCATCGTTGGACTCTTCCACGCGGGCGTCGACTACACCTATGGTGGCCAGACCGCTGATACTCCCAAAAACGAGAGCGCAAGTCAACTCGTTGTCGAGAAAGTCGCCGGCTTCGACTTCATCTTCGTCGGCCACGACCACGCCGGCTGGGAGGGCAAGGGTTATGACCCCGCCACCAAGACCAAGAACGTCGACGTCAAGGATCCGAGCGGCAAGATCGTCCCGATCTACGGCGCACTCGCCGGCGCGCAGAATGTCGCCGTCGTCGACATCAGCCTGACCTGGGACAAGAAAGCCAAGACCTGGAGCAAGAGCCTTACCGGCGCCCTCGTTCCGCTTAAAGGCGTCGCCGCCGACCCGGCCTTCCTTGCGAAGTTCGAACCCGCCAAGGCCGAGCTGATGGCCTGGGTCGAGCGGCCGATCGGCAAGATGGTGGGCAAGATCCACAGCGACGACGCCCTCTTCGGCGATTCCGCCTTCGTCGACCTGATTCACCGCATCCAGCTCGAGCTGTGCGCTGACCCGACCATGGGCCTCAAGCCCGCGCAGATCTCCTTTGCAGCCCCGCTCGACCAGAATGCCTACCTGCCCACCACCACCGATGGTACCATCAAGGTCCGGGACATGTTCAGCCTGTACAAGTACGAGAACTTCATGTACACGATGAACCTGACCGGCGAGCAGATCAAGAAGTTCATGGAGTTCACCTACGGCGGGCAGTTCGCCACGATGACCGGCCCAACCGACCACCTCATCGCATTCATGATTGACAAAGAAGGCAAGCCCGTCTTCAATGCCCGCTACAACAGTTATGACACCACAACCCGGGCCTACAACTATGACAGCATCGCCGGGGTCAAGTACACCGTCGACGTGTCCCAGCCTGCCGGTTCGCGCGTCACCATCATCTCGATGAGCGACGACACCCCGTTCGACATGGCCAAAACCTACTCGGTAGCCATCAACTCCTACCGCGGTTCGGGCGGCGGCGGACACCTGACCAAGGGTGTGGGCCTGCCTGCTGTCGATCTCCAGAAGCTCAAGCTCGTCACCTCGAGCACCACCAAGGATCTCCGTTTCTACATGCTCAAGTGGTTCGAGAAGCAGACCGGCCCGATCGAGGTCAAGCGCGACGACAACTGGAAGGTCATTCCCGAGGACTGGGCTGCAGCCGGAAGGGCGACCGACTACCCGATGATGTACCCGCCCAAGAAATAGACATTCATGCTTGATGCACGCCGGCTCTCCAGCTGGCGCGTCCAGGTCCGGGTTTCCGCACAGGAGGCCCGGACTTGCCTTTTTAAAACACCCTTCGTATCATCTAACCATGGGCAAGCGCCTTCGGGTTTGCCTGGGCCCGCTCCGTACGGAGGGGCACATGATACCGCCTGACGGGGGAACGACCATGAAAGGTAACCGCATGTATGTCGACATCGGTTCGATGCTCGACGAGATTTTTGACGCAGCCAAGACCTTTGGCGACCAGATGAAAGACAATTTCGGCCCCGGTGGCCCCGCTGGTCCTGGTGATCCGGGAGCCCCTCACGGTGGCCCCCATCCCTGGTTCGGAGGCGTCGATCAGGACGAGAACTCTGACTGGTACCCCAGCTTCTCCTACCCGCCCATGAACATCTTCCTTACCCAGGACCGTTCCATGGTGTTCGAGTTTGCGCTCTCCGGGTTTGACGAGAAGGACATAAGCCTGTCGTTCCAGGGTGACTACATGGTGTTCTCCGCCCGGATAGGCATGAGTGCCGCACCCGAGGAAGGCGTGCGCTACTTCAAGCGCAGGCTCAAGCTCAAGGATATAGAAAAGCAGAAATACTACGTGCCTGCCGAGAAGTTCGACCAGGCTGCGGTCAAGGCTGTCTTTAAAAACGGCATCCTCCGCGTCTCCGTGGCTCCCAAGGAATCGGATGAGCCCAGTGAGGGAATCAAGATAGAGATAGTCAAGGAAGGCGACTGAACCTGCTCTCAGGCTGCCCTGCCGTGCTGGTGGATCTGCCAGGCCTTGAGCCGCCTCGAAAAATCATCAAGGTGGCTCATGACGAACAGGCCGCCGTACAGCGTGACGAGGCTGCCGAGCGCGAGGAATACCGGCAGGGTAAAGCCTGAACCATACACGGCTTTGAGTGCGCGGAACTCGGCAAGCAGCGGAACGAGCACTATGGATGACACGATGACAAAACCGGTGATTATCCAGTCGCGCATCGACACGGTCCGGCGGGGTGCAGGCATGAACGGTAAAAGCGCAGTGACCCTGGGGGTAATGTCGGAGGAACCGGCAAGGTCAGGAAGCCTGTAGAGCCCGATTGCAGCCCGCAGGGCCGCTGACTCGCTGGCGCAGGCCCGGCACGAGCGGGCATGGATGGCCAGGTCGGCTGGCAACGGCTCGTTGTCGATTCCGTCGAGTGCTGCAAGAAAACGATCACAGGTCATACAGAACCCTCCCCGGCGCCAAGCGCCTCCCGCAAGTCACGCTTTGCCCTGAAAACGTGAGACTTGATCGTATTGACCGGAAACCCGGTCGCCGCTCCTATATCCTCGTACTTCATGCCTTCCCTGAAATACAGGTCAAGGCACACGGCATATTTTTCAGGCAAGGCCGCCATCGCCTTTGTGAGCGCCTCCGCCGTTTCAGCCCGGATATGCGCGTCCTCGGGCGACAGCGAGCGGGTATCCACCGGCTCGGATTCCAGCGGCTCGTACCGCCCGGCCTTGCGCTTGGCATTGATGCCGGCATTGTAGGCGATGCGCGTCAGCCAGGTAGAAAAGCTCGAGCGCCCCTTGAAGCCGGCCAGCCCGACATACGCCTTGACGAACACGTCCTGGGCATAATCCTCGGCCGATTCTACGTCTTTCAGGAATCCATACCCGAGCCTGAGTATCCTGCGCTGATACCGGCGCACCAGCGCGGAAAACGCGTCGGTATCGCCGTCGAGCACCCGGGCGATTATGTCTTCATCTGCTGCTTCAGGCCCCCCTGGACTCATCTCGCGCGGCGTTTGGCGCGCAACGTAGAGAAGGCCAGCAAGCCGAGGCCTACCGACAGCGGGATAAGCCCGCCAAGCAGCGCATAACCGCTGGCGGCCACGGCAACGAACATTATAGTCAGCGTGATGCCCACTGCCGACAGGAGTATGCCCGACAGCAGGCTGAACGTATCGAGGTCGACGGGAGCGGGCGAGTAGCTACCCTTTTCTATCATCAACATGCGCTCGCGGTGGCTCCACAGAATGTAGAAAAATACGACAGCACAACCCATAACGATGCCGACGATGGGGATAATGGAGATGATGACCTTCGATGCCGCTGAAATACCGTTTTCCATACTTGTTCCGCTCCGTTGAATGCCCTCACGGGCAGCAATGCTCATAGTACCTGTAAGTAGACAAAAAAAGAGGCCAACCGGTTGCACCGTACTGCAATCGATCGGCCATTTTACCATAAAGGTAGGCCGATTTTGAGTATCGGCAGTGCCTCATACGGGCAAAGCGCTATTTCAGGCTTCTGGTCGCAATGACGTCCACGCCCGAACCCTTGAAGTCCTTGATCAGCACGTCGCCACGTTGTACGGGCAGTTCTACGCGGAGCGCGTAGATGGCATCCAGCAATTCCAGCACGCCGGGCTTGGGATATGCCGCAGTGCTCCTGACAGGCAGCCGTACGACGTCGCAGAGCCCGCCGCGGTTTTCCTTGCAGGCCGCACCTCCGGCAAGGGCGGCGGTGGCGCTGACGACACGCCTGGGGGCCAGCAGTTCCTCGTTGGCATACTTGACGCCGCGCGGGCAACGATTGCCGGTTACGGCAAGACTGCCGTCTGCCTGTCTGTCCACGGTCAGATGGCAGCCCAGCGGGCAGGTGATGCATATCAGTTCTTCGCTCACGATGATCTCCTTGTCCGCAGCCATCAGGTGATGGAAATTTCGACGACGGGCTCGGGAGCGCCGACGGCGGTCTCCAGATCCTTGGGCCCCAGCTCTATGGCCAGCATCTCCGAGGGCTGGATGTGGTTCTTCTTGATGCTCTTGACGACCCGGTTATTCACCTTGACTTCAAGCAGGGCGTCATTCTTTACAATCAGCGTCCGCATATACAGCTTGTTGACCGCGTGCAGGTCCACACGTCCCGGGGCAGAATAGCGGACATTGGGGCCAGCCTTGACCCGGGCCTCTGCTTTGGGCCGCTCTCCCCTGAGCCAGCGGGCGGCGTGGGCACCGGCGCGCCTGGCTTCCTCAACCACGTAGTCGACCAGGTCGTGGACGTGGAGCACGTTGCCGCAGGCAAAGATGCCGGGCACGTTGGTCATCAGCATCGAATCGACATTGGGGCCATTTGTCATAGCGTTGAGTTCGACACCGGCCATCTTGGACAGCTCGTTCTCGGGCACCAGCCCCACCGACAGCAGCACCGTATCGCAGGGTATGGTAAAGGCCTTGTCATGCTGCATGGCACCATTCTCTATCGGGGTAATCTCCACGCCCTCGACGCGGTCCTTGCCGATGATGTTGGTGGTCAGGTGCGAGAGGTACAGCGGTATGCCGAAATCGTGCAGGCACTGGACTATGTTGCGCGTCAGGCCGGACGGGTACGGCAGTATCTCCACGACGGCATGGACCTTGCACCCGACCCAGCTCATGCGGCGCGCCATGATCAGGCCGATGTCGCCGGAACCGATGATGACGATGTCCTTGCCCGGCACGAGGCCTTCTATATTGACGAGGCGCTGGGCGAGGCCCGCCGTGTAGACGCCTGCCGGCCTGTCGCCGGGTATGCGGATGTTGCCGCGGTTGCGCTCGCGGCACCCCATCGCCAGCACTACGACGCGCGCACTCAGGCGTATCACTCCGTGCATGCCCGAGTAGCAATACAGCGTCTTGAGTTCACCGGAGACATCCATCTCCATCACGGTGGCGCCGGTGAACGACTTGATGCCGGTACCGGCCAGCCGTTCCTCCACCTTCTCGGCGAACTCGGGACCGGAGAGCTCTTCGTTGAACTCGATGAGGCCGAAGCCGTTGTGGATGCACTGCGTGAGTATGCCGCCCAGCGCTTCCTCGCGCTCGACTATGGCACAGCTGAATCC
>JAIFMD010000181.1 GCA_020048755.1 Spirochaetota bacterium | reverse complement strand
ATGATGGACAGGCTGTCCAACCCGGCCAAGATCAAGGCTACAGAACTGGCAGACGAGCTCAAGGGCATGATGACGCCGCTGTTCCGCAAGCACCAGGATGACATCCTGTCGGGCAAGTTCAGTTCTTCCATGATGAAGGACTGGAAGGATGGCGACCGTGAACTGCTTGGCTGGCGTGAAGCCACCGGGCAGACTGCCTTCGAGACCACAAGTGCCAGTGCTACTGAAATACGCGACCAGGAATACTTCGACAAGGGCATCCTGATGGTCGCCTTCGTCAAGGCAGGCGTGGAACTGGCGTTCGAAACCATGGTACAGGCGGGCATCAAGCCGGAGAGCGCGTACTACGAGTCGCTCCACGAAGTGCCGCTCATCGCCAACCTCATTGCGCGCAAGAAGCTCTATGAGATGAACAAGGTGATATCCGACACGGCGGAATACGGCTGCTACCTCTTTGACAACACCTGCCGCCCGATGCTTGAAGGCTTCATGCAGCTCGTTCGCACCGATGTCATAGGCAAGGGCCTGCCGCTGGAAGATGCGGGGGTCTCCAACCGCGAACTCGTGCAGGTCAATGCGGCCATCCGGAACCACCCCATAGAAGAAGTCGGGAAAAAATTGAGGGGATACATGACGTCGATGTCACAGTAGCTTCTCGGGTGTGGAACTGCTACGCGTACAGTTCCACGCCGAGTTCAGCCTGGGCTTGCTGCATCAAGCGGTACGCCCGGGCTGCGACCCGCAAGTCCGCGGCAGAAGGGTCTCCGGGAGCCTGTGCGGCGCTGAGTACCGTGCGGGCCTTGCGCAGGGTTGCCGCCGGGTCGCCTGGCACCTCAGCCAGGTCTACGGCGATACGGCCTCCGGTTGCGAGGGTCTCCCCGGCGGCACCCGTTGCGGTATCGTACAGGATGCCCGATGCGGCATAGGGGCCGAGCGCCGAGAGATGGGTATTCTCATGGCCCCGGACTGCTCTGTCACGCGCCAGGGCTTCATCGGAAGTCCTATAGTTCCAGGTTCTGGTTGCCCCGTCACCGGGGGCAACTCTGGCCGCGGTGGGAAGGTCATCGGCCAATCGCGTTTCACTGCCAACCCGGCCAATCCGTACGACAATCGCTGTTTCACCAGTGCGACCCATAGGGGCTACTGGTTTGATCGAGGCGCTTGTTGTGGCGCTGGCATAGTCGTAGATGACACGCATTATTACATGTTCGAGTATAGCGCACCATCATCCCGAATGTCGATTTATTCATTGCCAATACAATCGATAGAGTCTAGACTATTACCACAGATCGACAGGGGAACAGCGAAATTCCTGAATCGCCATCCTTATAACGCACCTGTGTTGCTCATCAAGGCCCGGTTCGATCACATAATGAGGAACCCACGTGGCGCGCAAGAAGAGCAGCAGGGACGAGCTGGAACACCATATCGCCAAGGCTGATGCAGTAACGGGACTCGTACAGGATGAAACCGCTGATACCAGCTTCCCCATCGTAGGAATCGGTGCGTCAGCAGGCGGTCTGGCCGCGTTTGAAGCGTTCTTCTCCGGCATGCCCGTCGATGCTGACCCGGGCATGGCCTTCGTGCTGGTACAGCATCTAGCGCCGGACCACAAAAGCATCCTGACCGACATCATCAGGCGCTACACGCGTATGGCTGTGTGTGAAGTAGAAGACGGAATGGTAGTCAAGCCAAACTGTACCTATATAATTCCACCCAACCGGGACATGGCCTTTCTGGGCGGATCGTTGCAGTTGTTGGAACCCTCGGCTCCCCGCGGACAACGCATGCCCATAGACTATTTCTTCTCGTCACTCGCCCAGGATCTGCGGGAGCGTGCCATCGCGGTGGTGCTCTCCGGCACCGGTACCGACGGCACGCTGGGCATCAGGGCAGTAAAGAGTGAAGGCGGCCTGGTGCTGGCACAGAACCCAGCCTCGGCCGAATACGACGGCATGCCACACAGCGCCATCGCGACCGGGCTTGTAGACTATGAACTGCCGCCCGCCGAGATGCCTGCCCACCTCATTTCGTACGTCTGCCACGCGTTCAGGAATCCGCTACAAACGGTGGACGGCCGGATTTTTGAGACAGTTACCTCGCTCAGGAAAATATTCGTGTTGTTGCGCTCCCAGACAGGGCACGACTTTTCCCAGTACAAGCCCAGTACGATAGAACGCCGTATCCGGCGTCGCATGGCCGTCCAGAAAATCGAGACAGCAGAAGAATATCTCAAGTATGCCCAGCAGACGCCTGAAGAAGTGGAAGCACTCTTCCGTGACCTCCTCATCGGCGTTACAGGATTCTTCAGGGATCCGGAGGCTTTTAAAGCCCTGGACGAAGTAGTCATCCACAAGCTCGTGGCGGATGCTTCAGCAGACGGACCGATACGGATATGGATTCCAAGCTGCTCGACGGGCGAGGAAGCGTACTCCATCGCCATGCTCCTCCAGGAGTGCCAGAACGAACTAAAACGAAGCCTTGCTGTGCAGCTATTCGCCACGGACATCGATTCACGGGCCATAGCCATAGCCAGAGCCGGTGTCTATCCGGCCAGCATCGCCACGACCATTGCGCCTGAACGGCTTGCACGCTTCTTCACTGCCGAACCGGGAGGCAACTCCTACCGGATAAACAAGAACATCCGCGATCTCGTGGTATTCTCGGTGCAGGATGTGATACGCGATCCGCCGTTCTCAAGGATAGACCTGATCAGCTGCAGAAACCTGCTCATCTATATGAGTCCAGAACTCCAGAAGCGTCTCATACCCCTGTTCCATTACTCGCTCAAACCGGGTGGTTTCCTGTTTCTGGGCACCTCCGAGAGCCTGGGGGAGCACGACGCATTGTATACCATCAAAGACAGGAAGCAGAAACTCTACCAGCGCAAGGAAGACAGCTACGATGTCCAACGTATGAGTCCACGAAAAATGTTGCCACCGGTTTATGATATGGGGATCGAACAGAAACCCGCAGCTGGTTTCATGCCACGAGCCAGCAGCCTGCCATTGCGCGAGCTGACTGAACGTGCCCTCCTCCAGGAAGCAGCGCCGGCCGCGGCACTGGTAGACGGCAAGGGTGACATCCTCTACCTGCACGGCCGGACGGGGCTGTATCTGGAACCGCAGCCAGGCGTATCCGGCGTCAGCAACATCCTTAAAATGTCACGGGAAGGTTTGCAGCGGGATCTTGCCATGACGCTCCGCAAGGCAGTAACCAGCCAGAAAACAGCCTACGGCCCCAGGCTGAGGGTAAAGACCAACGGGGAATACACGGTGGTCAATCTAACCGTGCGGCCCGTACTGGGCGAGCCAGCTGATACCACGGGCGAGCGGCTGTACCTGGTAATCCTGGAACAGGCTCAACCGCAGGCCAGCACGGAGCAGACAGCAACCGATGCCGCTCCGGAGGCTGCTACGAACCAGATAGCGGACGAATCGGCGGAGCAGCTCATAGCCTCGCTCAGGCAGGAACTGCGGACCAAAGAAGAATACCTGCAGACCCTGAACGAAGAACTAGAGACCTCCAACGAAGACCTCAAGTCATCCAATGAAGAAATGCAGTCAATCAACGAGGAACTGCAGTCAACCAACGAAGAGCTGGAGACCTCCAAGGAAGAACTTCAGTCAGTCAATGAAGAACTGTCCACCATCAACACTGAACTGCAGAACAAGGTGTCAGACCTGACCCAGGTAAACAACGACATGAACAACCTGCTTGCCGGCACCGGCATCGGTACGATCTTCGTCGACTGCGACCTGCGCGTCGTGCGCTTCACGCCGGCTGCTACCCGCATCATTAACCTCATCCAGAGCGACACGGGCCGTCCGCTGGCCCACATCGTCTACAACCTCAAGGATTACAGCAGCCTGCTGGCCGATACCCGTACCGTGCTCGATACGCTGGTGCCCAGGGAAGTTGAGGTGCAGACGAATGACGGGGACTGGCACCTCATGCGCATACTGCCGTACCGCACGCTGGAGAATGTCATAGAAGGCGCGGTGTTGACCTTTGTTGACATAAACGAGACTAAAAAAGCCCAGTCGTCCTTGCTCGCTGCGCAGAACCAGCTTGCTGCCTCCGAAGCACAATTGAAGATGGCCGAGGCCATCGTTGCCACCGTGCGGGAACCCTTGCTGATACTCGATACGAAACTCCGGGTAGTATTGGCAAACCGTTCCTTTTACATCACATTCCAGGTAACGCCAGAAGATACAATCAAGAAGGCAATAGACGAGCTGGGCAACCACCAGTTGGCAGTTCCAGCGCTGCGCACCCTGCTCGAACAGATTCTGCCGCAGGATACAATCATAACTGACTATGAATTGACTGACAATTTTGGCCAGCTTGGACGCCGCACCCTGCGGCTCAACGCCCGCCGCATCTTCAGTGCCGACGGCAATGCCGAGTTGATACTGCTGGCAATCGAGGATGTCTCCGGATAATGAGCATTCTGACAGGAGGTGTGCGATGATCGACGAAGGCACGCGGGTAGTCAATGCGACCGAATTGCGCAGGCTGGCAGAAGAGCGGATCCAGGAAAACGAAGCACTTTTTCCGGAAAACACCGATACTCTGTCTCCGGAGGAGACGCGCAGGATACTGCATGAACTCCGCGTGCACCAGATCGAGCTGGAGATGCAGAATGAGGAACTGCGCCGCGCACAGGTGGAAATCGATGTTGCACGGGAACGCTATTTCGAGCTGTTCGACATGGCTCCCATAGGCTACATCACCGTCAACGAGAGAGGCCAGATAGCGGAGGCAAACCTGCGCGCCGCAGCCTTGCTGGGCGTGCCCCGCGGAGAGCTTGCCAGGAAGTCCCTCACCCACTTCATCCAGCACGACGACCAGAACATCTACTATTTCCACCGCAAGAAACTGATCGAACTCAAGGAAATACAGTCGTGGGAAATGCACATGCTGCATATGGGCGGGGATCAGTATGCGTTCTGGGCCCGCATCAAGGCAAGCATGATGGAAAATCCCGACGGCTCGGTTATGCTGCGCATCACCATCACTGACATCACTGAACTCAAGCTTGCCCAGGAAACTCTCCAGAACGATCTTGAGGAGCAGAAGATACTGCTCCGGGAAACACACCATCGCATAAAAAACAATGTGGCCGCCATCGAGAGCCTCCTGTCACTGCAGGCCAGCTTTTCTACAAACCCGGAAGCGATAGCCATACTGCAGGAGGCCATAAGCCGGCTTGAAATAATGCGGGAGCTCTATGACAGGATGCTCATCTCGGGTGACGACCGCGATATTCCCGTAGCTGAGTACATGGAAGGCCTCGCCAAATCTGTTGTAGATTTGTTTGCAGGAAAGGTAAAAATCACCATAGACAAGAACTTCGATTCGTTTACACTCTGCTCCAAACAACTCTTCCCCTTCGGCATCATCGCCAACGAACTGCTCACCAATGCGCTTAAATACGCCTTCAGAAACAGGGAGGCAGGCCTCGTCAGGATTTCAGTTACAAATAAAAATGACCTGGTCACGCTTACGGTTCGGGATGACGGCGAAGGCCTGCCGGAAGGATTCGATCCTGACGCATCCAAGGGCTTTGGTCTGATGCTGGTCCAGATGCTGACGAAGCAACTCGAAGGCAGTTTCAAGATCGAGAATGACGCTGGCACACACTGTACCTTTGAATTCAGGAAAAAAGCAGCCGTTCATGGTAAAAATCCCGGTTGACTTTGTAGATGTAGTTGCCATCCTTCATTGCAGGAATAAACAGCGATGAGAGGCGGCCGTTTCCTCAGCCAGGCGCGAGCAGGGTGAGCTTGGCTTCGTCCAGGTAGGTCCAGCCGCCCGGCGGAAGGGCCAGGTCATCGAGCCTGAGCCTGCCTATGGCCACCCGCTCCAGTGCAGCGCAGTGGTTGCCTGCTGCAGCGAGCATGCGCTTTACCTGGTGGTACTTGCCCTGCTCCAGAATAAGCTCCAGACGGAATTCATCGAGGGCAGTACACGACAGCGCCTTGAGTGGCTCATCCTCGTCGATGAGTTGCACGCCAGACTTCAAAGCGGCCACCAGCGCGGCCGTGACCGGACGGGCGGTGGTCGCGCGGTACAGCTTGGGCACATGCCGCTTGGGTGACGACTGGGCGTGTATGAAAGCGCCGTCGTCTGACAACAGGAGCAGGCCTGTCGTGTCATGGTCGAGTCGACCCACGGGCTGCAGATCGCGTTCCATGAACTGCCCGGGGAACAGGGTCAGTACCGAGGGATGGTGGCTGGGCTTGCGCGAACACTCGATATCGCCGGGTTTGTTGAGTGCCAGGTAAAGCTTCTCACGGTACAGCCAGGCCTCACCGTTGACGGCGAATTCAAACGCGGTGGTATCGAAGGGCTGGCTTGAATCCGTTACCGGTTGCCCTCCCACGGTAACGTAGCCACCATTTATGAGGGCCCGGCACCCCTTGCGGGAACCAAAGCCCTGAGACTGCAAAATCTTCTCGAGGGTAAGCATGGCTGGAGTGTAGCCCGCGGCGAGGGAGCCTGTCAAAAGCCTGTCAGAGCCCGACCAGTTTCCGGCTAAGATCCCAGACCTGCCTGCCTGTGGCCCGGTCAAGCGCGTGGGCAGCTGGCTTCTCGTCTATGGTCAGGTGGAAGAAGCGGCCCGAGACGCCGGCCATTTCAGGGGCGGCGACAAGCCAGTACAATGCATGGCCTGATATCGCTGGATCCTTGAGCATCAACGGCGAAATGAAGAAACGCTTGAACAGCCGGTACAGGAGGCCGTTGTTGTTGCCTATGTTTGTGCGCACATCTCCCGGGTGCATCGCGTTGATGGTGACGCCCGAACCGGCGAGCGCATCGGCGAACTCCCAGGTGGTCAGAAGCTGGGCCGTCTTGGACGCGCCGTAGCCCTTGAGCCCGGTATAGTGGTTGTGCTCCCAGTTGTAATCGTCGAGGTGAAAACCGGAGAAGCGGTGCCCCTCCGAGTTTACCTGGATGATGCGCGCCGGAGTGCTGGCCCGCAGCCGGTCCAGAAGCAGGCTGGTAAACAGGAACGGCGCCAGGTGGTTGACGCAGAACACCGTCTCGAAACCAGCTTTGGTGGTCGTACGCGTAGTGGAATGGATGCCTGCAGAGTTGATGAGCACGTCAATGCGGGGATAGTCCCGAAGGAGTGTGGCCGCGGCGGTCCGCACCTGGTCGAGGTCAGAAAAGTCGACAACGACGATGTCGATGCGGGCCTTAGTTGATGATATTATTTCTTCACTAACTTTTTCAGCCTTGGCACGGTCGCGGCAGACCATGACGACGTGTGATCCACCGGCCGCAAGCCGCCGTACAGCCTGCAGGCCGACCCCTGAGGTAGCTCCGGTAACGACACATACCTTGCCTGCCACCGATACTGACGTCGTATTCTGCACGGCCCTTTTGTTGGCCATGAAACGTATCTGTTCAGGTAATTCTTTTTTCACTGATCTTTCCTCGCCTAACCGAATTTTTTGTACATGAATTTGCGGTACGGTTTCTTGAACCATGGAATGCCGTTGAAGATGTCGCCCCAGAGGTCGTAGTAGTCCCGCTGGCTTATGATGCGGCCGTCTTCGTGCAGGGTCAGAACGGTTGCGCCGTAGACGGGCGTGCTGGGGAATT
Organism: Spirochaetota bacterium; assembly: GCA_020048755.1. Lineage (GTDB taxonomy): Bacteria > Spirochaetota > Spirochaetia > Treponematales > UBA12059 > SZUA-370. The sequence continues at coordinate 1,054 of JAIFMD010000181.1, read as the reverse complement.
TCTTGAACATCATCGTCATGGTCCACTGCATGTGGATGGTGTTGCCATCCTGTGCGGCTGACAGGATGTCCATCCGCAGTTCCTCGCAGCGCTCGGTCAGCCGCTCGCACAGCGACTTGAATGCGACAATGCCCTCGAGCCGCTGGATGGAATCCTGGAACACGATATCCGGATGGTAGTACGGATAGGTGTGCGACCAGTCAGGCTTGCCCTGCGTGTTGTACGTTCTGGACCAGAGGTCCTTGACCGTAGCCACGTTGAGGGGGAGTCTCAGCTGTGGCTGTCCTTCATTGCTGGATATGGGATCTTGCATGATTCATAAAGTAATACGGAAGGACCGGGGCGGCAAGCTGGACGGCCCTTTCATATGAGTCGTATTACCAGCACTACCGGTACGTAATCGCTCCCGTCGGACACACGGCCTCGCAGGCATGGCAGGTCAGGCAATCAGCCGTGCGTATGCGCAGCTTCTTTGTATCCGCGACGATGTCGATGCAGTACACGGGGCAGACTTTGCGGCACTTGCCGCAGGAAATGCAGGCAACTTCGTCGATCTTCTCGCTTTTTACGGCTTTGCGGGAGGTTATGTTGAGGATGGTGCCGTACGGGCACACGTGGTTGTGCCAGAGCGCTTCCTCGAAGAACAGCGTCACGAAAACAGCGATGCCGGTGACGATGGCGAGGAGCGGCAGTTCGATGCCCATCTTTTTTGTGGCCAGCATGGAACCGACGAACAGCGCGACGAAGGCGTAGCGCAACGCGGGGTGCTTCAGGAAACCGGGAGTCTTGATCCGCTTGATGCCCAGCTTGCCGTAGAGCCAGGCCACCGGACGGAACAGGGTGTTCATGGGGCAGATCCAGCCACAGTAGAAGCGGCTGAACACCAGCGACAGGAGCGCACCTGAACCGAATACTGCGAGCCACAACTGTATCCTGCCTTTGGCGAACAACAGGGCAAAGAGTGCCAGAAACACCAGCTGGGTTACAATACGGAGTGTCTTTTTCATCACATCAATTCCTTCTGTCTAGAATGATATCTTTGCGCCCGCGAAGA
>JAIFMD010000069.1 GCA_020048755.1 Spirochaetota bacterium | reverse complement strand
ATGCGCATAACTATGGTTCTGCAAGTACTAAGATTGAACAGTATTCGGTCTACCGTTCAGTGAGCTGGTAGACCGACCTTATAGGCCACGGGGAAAAGTGCCTGGTATCGTGATGGTGCAGAACACCCTGTAACATTGTCCCCGCTTCCTCCTTTGCGATATATTGAATTCGTTGTCCGGGGCATCCTGTCCGTGGGCTCGACGCATAAGGAGTTTTTTATGACACGAACGCTGCGAGGCTCCTTTGCCTCCATTCTGATACTTACCCTGTTCCTGCTATCCTGTGTGGGTACGCCTTCCCAGGCCCCCGCATCACTGAATAATACGACGACATTACCCGGTGGTTCGGCATACTCGTCCGCGGACCTGCTGCCGCTGGCACCGGAGCTTACCAAAAAAGTGCTGCCCAACGGGCTGACCTACTACGTCAGGCGCAACGGCAATCCGGGTGGCCGTGCGGTGATGTTCCTCATCGTCAATTCAGGCTCGACCAACGAGCGGCCCGACCAGGCCGGCTACGCCCACTTCGTGGAGCACATGGCCTTCAACGGCACCACCAGCTTTCCGGAAAACGAGCTGGTAACTTATCTTCGGTCCATAGGCATGGATTTTGGTGCGGAGATCAATGCACACACGACGCGTGAAGAGACGTTGTACACACTGCAGATGCCGCTCAACGATCCGGCCTTTTTCGATACGGGCCTCAAGGTGCTCAGGGAGTGGGCCACCGCTGTTACCTTTGATCCACATGAAGTGGAGAAGGAAAAAGGTGTAATCATAGAAGAACTCAGGCTGGGCCTGGGGCCGGACGAGACGGCGCGCGTGCGTGAGGTCAACGGACTGCTCGCAGGCACGGCCCACGCTGACCGCGAGCCAATAGGCTACGAGTCTTCCATAAAAGAAGCTACCGCGGAGGGCCTCAAGGCGTTCTACCGCGAGCATTACCGGCCTGACAGGATGGCCGTCATCGTGGTAGGAGACATTGACGTCAGGGCAGTTTCGGCTAAAATCGAAGCGCAGTTTTCCTTCCCGTCATCGGACGCCACCGTCAAGGGACGGCAGGGCTTTCCCATCAAACCTTCAATCGATCTTGGTTTCGTGTCTACCTTCAACAAGGATTTCGAGCGTTCCATCATATCGTACCGCAAGGTGGTGCCGTACATTCCCGAAGTAGTGATAGGCGACTACGAGAAGCTCCTGCGCATACGCATCGCGGCCGAGGCGATACGCACGAGGCTGGCTGACCTCTCCCGGGCTGGCGAGGCGGACTGGCGCGATGCGTACTTCGACGACGACTATTTTTACGGTACCACGCGGCTCTACTCGTTTACGCTGGTGGCCTCCGACGACAAGGAATTGGCCGCGTTCTCAGGTCTTGCCTCGGAGGTGGAACGCATCAGGCGCTTTGGTTTTACGGAGAGTGAGTTCAAGAGGACGGTGGACCTGTACCGACGCTGGCTTGGAACCCTCGATGTGGAAGACGACGACCTCAAGAGTTTCAGTTTTGCCGAGGAGTACGTGCGCAACTTCATGTATGGCGAGCCCATTCCCGGCATAGTCAACGAGCGGGTGTATATCAAGAAGGTACTTGATACGCTGACTCTCGATGCGCTCAACCAGGCGGGCCGCGACATACTGGCCGCGGACGAGGGGTTTGTCGCGGTACGTGCCAAGACCGGTCCGGCGGACGCGGTGCTCACGGAGCAGGCCTTCGAGAAAGCGCTGCGCGATGCCCGGACCGCACAGCTTGTTCCTATAGTTGCTTCCGGTGACGAGGGCGGGCTGTTCGACGCGCTGCCAGAACCGGGAACCATTGTGTCCGAGAAATCGCTGGCAGACAACATTACCGAGCTTGTGCTCTCCAACGGTGCGCGCGTGCTGCTCAAGCCTACGGCCTACGACAAGGATGCCATCAGCTTCCTGGCCTGGTCCCCGGGTGGTTACACGGCGCTTCCTGTTGAGCTACAGACCACGGCCTCGTTTGCGCCCAACCTGCTGTCCGAGGCAGGTCTCGGCTTGATGAGCGCCACGCGGCTCGACGAACAGACGGCGTCGCTCAATGCCGCCGTCCAGTGGTCAATTGGCGAGAACGGCGAGATTTTCGTAGGCAAGACGACGCCGACCGATCTGGAAGCCTTCCTCAGGCTGGTCTATCTGAGTTCCGCCGAGCCTGGCAGGGATTCCAGGGCCTTCAATGCGGCGCGTGACCGGCTTGCCGAACAGATAGGCCCCTATGTGCGCGATCCGGGATACCGTTTCGAAGCGTCCTGGAGTTCCGACCTCTTTGGCGGCAACCCGCGCGCTGCGCCCCTCGACGCGGCAAGGTTCAAGGCCATCGATTTTGAAGAAACGCGGGCCCTGGTACTCGATGCACTGGCTGATGCGTCTGAATTCACCTATGTACTGGTTGGCGACTTCGATATGGATGAAGCAAGGCGGCTGGCCGCGAAGCATCTCGGCGCCATCCCTTCAGGCAGGAACGACGAGCCCGTATGGAACGAGCCGATGTCACCGAAGCGGGAAGGCGGGCGGGTGGATTTCTCCTACTCCAAGGAGCAACGGGCCAGTGTGCGGATGGTCTGGGCCGCCCCGTCGGACTGGTCATGGCAGCGTGAGACTACCCTGGGCCTGCTGGCACAGGCGCTCAACAATCGCCTGCTCGATGCGCTGCGCGAGGATCTGGGGGCTACCTATGTCGTCTCTACAAAGGCCGCATTCACAAATATTCCCGTGGAGCAGTACTCCCTCATCGTGCAGTTCGATACTGACCCTGCCCGGGTGGATGAACTGATAGCCGAGGTGAAGTCGGAGGTGTCAAAGCTGGCCACGGGAACGTTCGATACACGGTATGTCAGCCAGATCAGGACAGCCGCGCAACGCGACTACGACGGGCGAAGCCGCACGAACGATTTTTGGGTAAACAGGCTGGGCAACGCTCTGGCGTCTGGTCTGGATCTGGAGATCATGGCGCGCGCCAGGCAGGGCGTGGCGCTGGCCGACGAGGGTGCATTCAAGGTGCTTGCGGAGGAATTGCTGATAGAGGACAACCTGTTCGTGTACACGCTGCTGCCTGAATGATCGTCGTGCCGTTACACTGGTGCGGGGATCTACGATCAGGCTACACAGACGAGGACGACGAAACTGGACGGCTTGCCTTCACCATCGTGCAACGGAGCTATTTCAAGTGTTATTGATCCCTTGCCGGTCTTGAGCGGCAGGGAGCGCCGGATTGCAGGTTTGCCGGCTTCGATTATTGCAGCATCGGCCAACAGGTCGGTCATGGTGGCGGGTTCGGTAAAGAGGAGGTGCAGGGCCGTACCGGTTCTGGCCGCTTCAGCAGTATTGAAGGCAGCCCGTGCGGCTGCATTCTCGAAGCTGATGCGACCGTACAGGTCGGTCAGGAAGACCGGGCGCGGAAAGCGCTCGAGGACGCCGCGATACCAATCCTGGTGGTCGCGGTCATGGAATTCCCTGGAGCGGTGCAGGGCCAGTTCTATGGTCGTCCGCAGGGTTTTTTCGTCAAACGGTTTGACGAGGTATCCGTAGGCCTTGGTACCGAGCGCCCTGGCCAGTGTCTCGTCGTCTGAATAGGCTGAAAGGAACACGAACGGTACCTCGAACTCGGCTCCTACCATGTAGGCCGTTTCGATGCCGTCCTGGAAGCCCTTGAGCCTGATGTCCATGAGTATCAGGTCGGGTTTGTGTATGACGATTGCCTCTGGCACCGCTTCGCCCTGCTGGACTACAGCAGGAACTAGGTAACCGTAGCGTTCGAGTGTTTCCTTGAGCTCCATGCCAACGAGGGATTCGTCTTCGACGATAAGGATTACTGAATCAGGCACTGTTTTTCCCCCGACGAAACGAATCCGCCACAATCATAGGACAGGAATATACCTGAACAGCAGGGCTAGTACAACTATGATGACCAGCGACGGCAGGAAGTCACCCGTCCTGATCTTCTTGAGGCCGAGCAGGTTGATGCCTATCATGACGACCAGCGCGCCGCCTACCGCCGACATCTCCACCATCATAGTCCCGGTTACATAGGGTTTTACCCAGACGGCCGCGAGTGTCAGTATGCCCTGGTAGACGAGCACCGAGATTGCGGAAAAGCCTACACCGACGCCCATCGCTCCGGCAAACATGATGGCTATGACGCCGTCCATGATGCTTTTGGTCAGCAGTAGGTCGTAATCGCCTTCTGCTCCCGCCTTGAACGAACCTACGAGGGCCATGGCTCCTACGCAGAACAGCACCGAGGCGTTGAGGAATCCATAGGCAAAACCGGCGTTTGCGCCGGCGTCCGCCGAGTCACCGGGATTTTTGGCAAACTTGCGGCGGAGCCATTCGCCGAGGCGGTAGATGGCGCCTTCTATGTCGAGTGCCGAACCGATGAGTCCGCCCGCTATGATGGCAAGTGCGAAGGCGAGTACGTGTTCGGTTTTTATGGCCATGGTAAAACCGATGACCAGCGAGATGACGCCGGTCGCGTTGTAGACCGCGTCACGGGCTTTTTCTGAAAAGCCCTTGCGTGCAAGCAGTCCGATTATCGTGCCGACGACGATGGCCAGCGCGTTGATGATGGTTGCTATCATGAAATTCTCCGATACTTGTAGAAGGCGCCAGGCTGGAGCGAAGGCCGCACCTGCGCGCCTTGACCGCTTCCGGATCATTATATACTATGGACTGTCGAAAGGTGGCAATTGGAATGGAAGCCGAATGTGGAAGCAAGATTCATTGCGCCAACTGCATCCATTGCAAGCTGGTACCCGCGCCGGCGGGAGCAGGCCGCTATTATCTCCGGGTTCGTTGCGACGCGGGCAAGTGGCGCAAGAAGCTCGGAGAAGAGAAGATCTACAAGTACTGCACCGTGGCAAGCAGGAGCATCGATTCCTGCGACTGCTACGAGGACATGGGAGACGGCCCCGAGTTCCTGCGTGACCTGCGTACCTCCCTCCCTGCTGTCGATGAACTGTACGACGCTCCCCTGCCTCTATCCCGCTAGGTACCCCAGTCCGGTATTCAAAGATCATCGGAGGTCTCCGTGGTTTGCTCGTTCACAGCGCTCGACGAGTATTTCGGCGTAGCGCCGGCACCCCTGCGTTTCGAGCGCTTTGACGGCGATCTCGTAGGCCTTGCCAAAGCAGTCGACGGGCTGTCGTTTCCGGGCCTGCCCTATGCCGATGCCGTGACCACGGGCACGGACGGCCTGCGCGTGCGCTGGACTTGCTCGGACGGCGAGGCGAGGGGGGCGTACCCCCAGACCAGGCTCGCCAGGCTGCCCGGCAAGAAGGCCTTTGATGCACGCGGCGGCGTGTATGAGCGGCTCCGCGACCCGGTGCCCGTCCCGGACCGGGCTACACCTGAACTGGTTGTCTTCGAGTCTGCCGTACTCGCGTCACGCTACAGGTACGAGCCGGATCCCGCCTGCCTCCAGGATGCGGGGCCGGGGTTGCCGCCCGAGTATCAGCGCGACCTCCTGGAACTGATCGTGACCGGAGCCAGGCCGGAGCGTGGCTTTGAGTTGCTGCTGCGTTCCGGCTTCGTGGACGAATACTGGCCAGAACTCGCCGGGCTTTCAGGCGTTGCGCACGCCAAGGAATACCACCCCGAGGGTGATGTATGGCGGCACACGATGGAGACCTTCGCACACCGCAAGTCGCCTGACCTGATACTGTCGCTGGCTCTGCTGCTGCACGACACCGGCAAGCCCGATGCCGTTTCTGTTGGCGGCAACCGCTTCAACGGTCACTCGGAACTGGGTGAGGACGCGGCGCGTGCCTTCCTGCGGCGGCTTGGCTACCCGCGGGACATCACCGATTCGGTTGCCTATCTGGTGCGCTACCACATGCTGCCCGCCGCCCTGCCGCGGGTACCGCCGTCGAGCATCGGCCGCATCCTCGACGATCCGCTGTTCCCGGTGTTGCTCGAGGTGTACCGTTGTGACGAGCTGTCCACCTTCCGGGGCCCGGACGGTTACTACGAGGCCTGCGCCGCCTACAAGGCGTACCTGAAGAATTCCCGGAATCCCTACCGTAACAGCGACGGCAAGCGGCGACAGGACGTGCTTCACAGGACTGGCCCCCGGCCGGTATAGTGTCGCGCTATGGGATTATGGAACGATATCGAGCAGGTGCTGTCGCCTTCTCGTCAAGACAGGTACCGGGCGGCGCGGCTGATTTCTGACTTCGAGGGCGGACTGCCGCTCGCGATGACGCAGACGGCCCTCCTCCGTTCCAGCGATGCGGCCATAGCGGCCTTCTACGCACAGCTCGAGGGCACGTTGTCAGCGGCAAAACCGCGCTGCAGGAGTGCCGATTCCTCCTGGATGCTGGATTCTGACCTCTGCTGGATAAACGTCAGGGCCTGTTCCATAGACGACGTGCCCGGTTCGTTCGTGCGGGCGGCCAAGCTGTTGCCGGGAGTAACTTCCACTGCCATATTGCTTGCCCCGTTCCACCCCACGCAGTTCGATCTGAGCTATGCCCCTGAAACCATGACCATAGCCGACACGATGCTTGCCGACCCCGTGCTCACCGCCGCCGGCATCAGCCCGGAGAATCAGCTGCGTGCGTTCGTGTCGGCTTGCGGGCTGCTAGGCAAGACTGTCGGTTACGAGTTGCTGCCGTATGCTGCACAGTTCAGCCGCATTGCCATGGAACGGCCCCGGCTCTTCCGCTGGGTGGCGCTGGACGACACGCGTACGGGGCTTGAACATGCCGATCCGGAATTTCCGTACCGTGTGGACGACCGCCAGCGCGACGCCGACCTGGTGGCAAGCATCGTGGCCACCGCGAAGGAAGATTATGGCGTGACCCTCTTCCGCAGGCATGAAGGCGATACGCCAGAGATCCTGGCAGCCAAGGACAAGGCCTACTTTTCGGCAATCCGGCTCTGCATGGACCATGGGTTATGGCCTGTTCCCGCTCACGCCAGGAACGGTGTGGGCATACCAGCCTTCCTGCGCTACGACGGCGGAAACGACTTCCCGGTATTCTCGTACCGCGATGCCGATGGCTCTGACATAGGAGAGGACGCCTACAGCGTGGTCGCGCCTTTTGCCTTCTATGACGACATGCCGACGAACACCGCTCCCACCACTACCATATACCGCAACCAGGACGCCATCGATTATTACGCCCACGTGTTTACCTACTGGAGGGATTCCTTTGGCTTTGATTTTGTGCGGTACAACGCGGTGGACAGGATCTTCGAAGAGTCGCTCGACGAGGAGGGGTGTGTACCCGCGTCGGACCGCCCCAGCCCTGAGGTTGTCAGGACGGCGATAGCGGCTTCAAGGGAAGGGGCTCCGGGGACAGGCGCCGTGGCTTCACGCAAGGGGCCGGAACTTGAAGGATACGCGGAGCTTGGATTCGACCTGACCATGGGCAACGAGGCACTCCGGCGCGTGGACGCGCCGCTGGTACACGACTCCCTGGCACTCTACGACCGGCTTGTGGCAAACTCCGAAAACGGGCATCGCGCCTCCGTGTGTTTCTCGGTAGACGTGCCGGAATCGGGGGCGCCCAGGCTCTGGGGCTCGGCGCTGTCACGGGTAATGGGGCCGGAGCGGATGCGCTTGCGCCATGGCGTGGCCAGGTTCCTGTCCGTAGGGCGCGGGCGGCGGCCGATGTTCGAGACCATGGGCTACCAGGATGGTTCTACCGGCCTGTATGAAGCCGGCCTGTCGATACGCGGTCTGGAGTGGGCCGACGACAAGGTGTTTGCGGCGGGCTATGCCTCGATAGAGCGGCTGCACAACCGGATGAAACCCTTCCTGGCGGCGGGGTTCATCGCTGAACGGCACGTCGAACCGGGATATGCCTGGTGGCAGATACGGGGTGAGGGCCGGTCCCGGCTCATAGTCGCTGTGGCCTCTCTTGAAACTGCCGAAGGTGTTGCGCCAGGCCGGGTTTCAATTCCGCTGGATGCTGCCTGGGGCGACATGGAAGGCCGTGCCTACAGGTTGCCCGACTCGGCCGGCGTGGGACTCGAGGCGGCCAGGTCTGTGGAACTCGACCTTGCCTTCCTCGATTTCGTCGTCGTCGACCTTACCCCCGCATTTTACTGAAGCACGGGTTATCTGCCGGCGCGCTTGCGGATGTAAATCTGCTTGCCGGTGTCCGTGGGACTCGAGCGCTCCTCGACGTCAAACCAGCCGCACGACTTGATCAGGTCAGCGAGCTTGCGGTAGCCGTAGTTGCGCGGGTCGAATTCTGGCTGGCGGTTTGCCACGTACTGGCCCACGGGGCCGAGATAAGCCCAGCCCGACTCGTCTGCTGAGTCTTCCACGGCATCCCCGAGCAGCGCCTTGAGTTTCTTGTCTACCTTGAGGTCTTCCTGGGCCGGCTGTTTCTGGCGCCTGGGCTCGTCCTTTGACGAAGCCTCCTCTTCCACCGGGCCGCGGAGTATCTCCGTGTAGATGAATTTGTCGCAGGCGGCCACGAAGGGTTTTGGCGTCTTGCGTTCCCCGAAGCCGAGCACCAGCTTGCCGGCCTCGCGCATGCGGGCGGCCAGCCTGGTAAAGTCAGAGTCGCTCGAGACGATGCAGAAACCGTCCAGCTTCTCGGTATACAGCAGGTCCATGGCGTCTATGATCATGGCGCTGTCGGTGGCGTTCTTGCCGGTTGTGTAGGCAAACTGCTGGATGGGCTGGATGGCGTACTCGAGGA